>QIEB01000568.1 GCA_003229495.1 Flammeovirgaceae bacterium | reverse complement strand
GCATGGTGGGGGACCTGGTGGTTTAGAACCTTTTTGGTATTATCCATAGTAGGTCTTGCCATGGCATTTTATAGATGGAGGGTGCATAGTATTAAGCAGAAAAAGGATGAATTGGAGCATTTGGTTCAGCAGAAAACCAAGGAGGTAGTAAAACAAAAAGATGAAATACTGGTACAGTCAAAGAAACTTAAAGAATCCTATCAAAATTTAGAATTGCTGAGTGATGTTGGTAAAAGTATAACTGCCAATCTTTCCGTAGGAAAAATAGTAGACACTGTTTATGAAAGCGTAAACAATCTAATGTCAGCTGAAATTTTTTGGATTGGCATTTACAATAAACAGAAAAAATCCATCGAGTTCAACGGCGCTTTAGAGGACGGTGAAAAATTGCCATCCTTTAGTTATAAGCTATCGGAAGATGACCGGCTTGCAGTATGGTGCTTTAAAAACCGTCAGGAGGTTTTTATCAACCACTATTCTGCACAATATAGAAATTATGTTGGTAGAGAACTGGACGCTGTAGTAGGAAAACCAACTCAGTCGATAATATATGTGCCTTTGGTCTCACAGGACCAGGCGTTTGGGGTCTTGTCAGTCCAGAGTTATCAGAAAAATGCCTATGACGAACTTCATTTGAGCTTAATCAGAAACATTGCAGTACACACCGAGATTGCCTTGGGAAATGCTTCCGCTTATCAAAAAATTACAGAACAGTCCCATGGGTTGCTCCATCAAAAGAAGCAGATAGAAACTAAGAATACTGAACTACTTGAACTAAATAAGGAGAAAAATCACTTGATTGGCATAGTGGCACACGATTTGCGCAATCCATTAACCAGTGCCCTGACTATTGGAGGTATTCTCAAATCGGACCAGCAATTGACCGGAGAACAACGGGAATATACGGAGCATATTCTTAATGCTATGGGCCGTATGAACGAAATGGTAAGCCGGATTCTGGATATCAAAGCCATTGAAAGTAAAAGTCTGGAACTAGACCTACAAAGAACCAATCTGGCAGAAGTATTGAATGAAGTACACGTGAGCTTCAAAGATGCCTTGGCAACCAAACAATTGGAACTTCAGGTAAAGCTGGACCATCCAAGTCCATTCGCGTTGGTAGACCGTAGTTATTTAACCCAGATCTATGAAAACCTAATATCTAACGCCATAAAATTTTCACCTCCACAGCGTAAAATTGTAGTAGACTTTCAAAAAAATAACGGACATATTGTTACTGCTATTGAAGATCAGGGTCCAGGATTGACCCAAGATGATATGCAGCTAATGTTTCAAAAATATCAGACTTTAAGTGCCCGGCCCACCGGTGGGGAATTGTCCACTGGATTGGGATTGTCCATTGTGAAGAAATACGTGGAGGCCATGAAAGGCTGCGTTTGGTGTGAAAGCGAGCCAGGCGAAGGCGCTGTTTTTAAAGTGCAGTTTGATCTTGAGGACTAACAATTAAACAATTGAACATGGGAACAATTGAACATTTGAACCATTGAACATTTGAATATTAGAACAGCCGGTGGGTACAACCTCCTAATATTCAATCACCTTGTCTACTTCGAATCTCCTGGAGGCTTCTCCATCCACAAGTTTGTATTGAATCTGTCTGATATCACCACTGGGCGCTGCATTGGTATCCTCTGGATTGTAAATGGGAAAACGTTGGACAAAAGTGTCTTCTACTATTGCAAATTCATCGTGACCCATATACCCATCGGAAATTTCCGCGTTTCCACTGAGGTCCGGCAGGTATATTTGGCTCATAGATTTTCCATCGTTTACTGAATAACCGATTAGTGAGCCATAACTTCCACTACCAACAGAAGTAATATACACCAGTACCTCGGGAAAATTGTCTTGATTCAGGTCCCCGATCTCAGCCTGTGATACAATGCCATCAATTTCATGGGAAACCTCTTGATTAGTAATTTCCAATCCGGTTGGTATGATTGATAAACGCCCACCTATAACCTGAACCAGAAATGTCAACTTATTCCAGACTAGTGTTTTCGAATATGATGTCTTATCTATCTTCGATAAATGCTGTTCGATAGCTACTGCTTCATGTTCTCTATCCACAACTCGATTGCAGGCACTTAGCCAGGTAAATACCGAGATGACCAAAAGGACGAAAATGTATGTTTTAATGATTTTCATGAGAGGGTCCTGGGTGGTTTTTTCAAATGTAGGCAAAACGTCTTCACAAAATCTATTGTCAATCATAAATGCTTTTAATAATAGGCTCCTTCTTCTTCCAGAATTAGTACTTCAGGCAAATGTGCCCGCAGCGTCTGCAATACCAGCGTATCCGTTTCGGTACCCCAGACATAGACGGTTTTGACCTTTGTCAGATGGATCAGGTTGAGGATGCCTTGATTGGAAAGACGAGAATTAGATAGGTTTATGTTTTCTAATAACATGAGGTTTCTTAAATAGATCAATCCCTCACCGTTGACATTGGTTTTGGGAAGATACAAGTCACGGAGGTTGGTCATTTTTCCTATGTCAAACAAGGCATCATCGTCGATATCCGCTCCCGGAAGGGAAAGTTTAGAAAAGAGACTGGCATAAGGTTTCAGTTTTCTAACAGTTAGGTTGTCTATGGAAGCAGGCGGGATCTGCATGGAGACCGCAAAAAATCCGGGATATTCGGGGTCCAACTCAATAACCAAACCGATTTTATCGCTCATGTCAACCAATTCTGCCGCAAGGGACTCTAACTCCTGTTCTTGCCGCATTTTTAGACGCTCAGATTGATAAAGTTTAGGCAGAAAACGTTCCAACATCATGCTGATAGAATCGGGAGGCTCTGGTCCGAGTTTCATTTCAACTTCTGCACCTGTCTGAATCCACCAATGGATCAGGGCGATCTCATCCTTATTCATAGGAGTTTTTTCTATAGGTGGCATCTTGTCGTCGTGGTCCTCTGGTAAGGTGATCCGGTGATACAATTCACTTTTCGAGGGCGTATTAGCTACAAAAAGTGGTTTTTCGCTGTCTCCACCCTTTTGTAGTTCGGCATAGGACGTCATAATCAATCCGCCTTTGGATTTGTACTGATTATGACAGCTCTGACATTTATCTTCGATAACAGGGAAAATGAGGTCCTCGAATACTAATAACTCTTCAGGTTCTTTTTGTTCAACGGGAGCTGGTGTTTCCGGCCTCAGGCTGGGCATATGCTCTGTGAGAAAGTCCTGTCCATGGGTAATAGTGCCGCCTAAATGGCTGGTAACCATTACGGTTACACCTGCTATTAGTAAAAATATCAGGTAAGCAATTCGATTCAATTGCCCAATATGCTGCCGGGGGCGCCAGTAGAAAAATGCAGCTCCGTTCAAAGCCATCATCAGCAGTACACCACCCCAAAGATGCTGCCGCACCAGTTCACCCTGATATTCCCCGCTTCTAAACAATAGATAGCCACCGATAACAGTGACCAGGGTGCTTATCACGGATATCAGGAGCAGTGGTCCCACCAAAAAAGAAACATTTGAACTCTTTTGGTATACATTCAATCCTGTAAAGGTCAGCGTCAGTAGTATCAGTACAATGGGAAAGTGTAATAACAGGGGATGAAAACGGCCAAGAAATACTAAAAGCCCATTGCTTTCCTCAGGTAGCGGAAGAAAGGGCATCATACCGACCAACAATGTGGATCCTGCCAGAAGAAATACTAGTAGAATTTTATTACATGAGGTCACGCGCTGGTAATGCCATCCAAGGGTCCGGTGCTGTCTGCAAAACTATCAATGGGTACACCCATGGTATTAAGCAAGGTAAGATATAAGTTCGCCAGGGGTGTGTCCTCTTCATAGATGATGTTCTGTCCTGTATCCAAGCGTCCGCCACCGCTGCCCGCCAATACTATGGGCAGATTGGATGCCCGGTGCATGTCACCGTCGCGGAGACTGGAGCCATATAAAATGACGGAGTTGTCCATCAAGGACTGGTCGCCTTCTTTCATAGAGCTCATACGGTCCAGGAAGTATTTGAACTGCTCGGAATGCCATTTGTTGATCTTGCCGTACATTTCGATACGTTTGGGGTGACTACGGTGATGGGAGATGCTGTGGTGACCTCCTTCGACACCGTCGAGGAAAGAAAAACTTCGGTTGCTAACCGAATTGCCAAACATAAATGAGGTAACACGAGTGGCATCACTCCACAGGGCAAGGGCGTTAATATCCATCATCAGTCGTACCTTTTCTGTGCCGTCGATGCCCGAGTTCATCTCGATATAATCGTTCACCCGAACATTCATTCTAATTAATTCTTTTAAGATGTCGGGTGTTATATTGGCCTCAAAATCTCTTAGATCATCCCCGGATTCCAGTCGTTTCTCAACTGATCGCACTGATTCCAGATATTCGGCCATTTTATTCTGGTCCGCAGCGCCAAGCTGCCGGTTGAGCCGTTGGGCATCTTCCAGCACCAGGTCCACCACACTTTTCTTCCAGGGGTTTTGTTTTTTCGGTGTCACGCCGGGAATAAAATCCCGGAAAAGCCGGTCAAAAGCAAAATGAGGATTGATCTCTTTTGATTTGGGTCGGGTTGGACTCTCCCAGCTGATGGATGAACCGTAAAGTCGAGTATATCCTACATTAGTATCGACTCCGCTGGTTATCGGGTCTATGCCATATTCCAGGGATGAAAAGCGTGTTTTCCTGCCAATATGCTGCGCCAATACCTGATCCATGGAGATGCCTTTTACATCAATGTTGGAACCTGTGGTTTTTTCAACCAGCCGGCATGTTAGGAAAGGCGCAGTCTTGGTGTAATGTCCATCCGTCCCTTTTACATCGACCAGATTATTTTTTAGTTGGCCAAGGATTAAAAGATCCTTTTTGTGCGCCTCCAGGGGTTTCAATGTGGGGGACATGATAAATTCACGGCCAGATTGCTGGGGTGTCCAGTAATCCTGGCGGACGCCATTCGGGAAGTAGAAGATAGCCAATCTATTTGGCCGATTTTTTTCAATATAGTTTTCCATCCGTACTCCTGGAGGCACCATTGCCTGGAGAAAGGGAAGGGCAACAGTGGCCCCTAATCCACGAAGCGCTTTTCTACGGGATATCTGCCAGGATTTCATTCTACCTAATAGTTGTTTTAAGGGTTTCCTACCTTACAATATAAAACTTTATGACATAAAATCATTATGTCCCTACATTTGGATCCACTATCACTTTGTCCGTTTTTTTATACTGGAACGGATAGCTAAGCACTAACTCCTCGATAAAGGGAACGGGATCGAATTGATTTTCTATCAACGATTCTGCAAGCTGCTCAACGAATTTTGTGTCCCTAAATTCTATCGACCTGCCAAGGGCAAAGCCCAGCATTTTTCTGGAAATCCCTTTAGCAAACTGTTCCTGTTTGGAAATCAGGACCTCCCTTAGCTGGGTGACTCCCTCAAAGTATTCGCCTGATTTTAAGGATCCGGTGACGTCAATGAGCGCCGTCGAATTATTATAAGTAGTACGCCATCGACCAATGGCATCGTAATTTTCCAGTGCGAAGCCCAAGTCATCCATGTCCTGATGGCATCCAAAGCACGAGGGGTTCTCTCTGTGTATTATCAAAGCTTCACGCAAACTAAGCTCATCGCGTATTTCTCTGGTGGCTTCAAGATCGGGTACATTAGGTGGTGGTGGCTTGGGAGGTGTTGACAGTACTTTCTCCATCACCCATTTGCCGCGCAACACCGGACTTGTTCTATTAGGCAGAGAGGTGGCAGTAAGCACGCTGGCCATGCCCAGAATGCCCCCTCGTTCCGTTCCTTCCAGATTTACTTTTCGCATTTCATTTCCTTTGATACCATCAATGCCGTAATGTTTTGCCAGTGTTTCGTTCAGGAAGGTATAGCGTCCGTTCAACAATTCAAGAAAGTTCCTGCTTTCGCTCAGGGTATAATAAAAAAACGCTACAGTCTCCCCATACATGGCCGCCCTCAATTCTGCATCAAATTCAGGGAAAAGGTGCTCATCCTTTTCGTAGGTTGGTTGGGTCAGATTATCGATCTCCAACCATTGAGAAACAAAGCTTTCAGCCATGCGCCGTGCTTTTGGATCATCCAGCATACGCCGTACCTGGTGCTTTAACAATTCAGAATCCCGTAAGTCTTCCCGGTAAGCAGCCTCAAGTAACTCAACATCAGGGATACTGCACCATAGAAATGAAGAGAGGCGGGTGGCCAGTTCAAAACTGCTGATCGGATAAGGTTCCGTCAGTGGGGGATCAGCTTCCTGCCGGATCAAGAAATGATGAGAGACCAGAACGGCCTTAAAAACTTCCTTCATGGCTTCATCATATCGGGGCTCCTCCTCAGGCAAACTTTGATATACTTCTTCAAAAAAATGAAGTAGATTATCGCGTTCTAAAGGTGTTAAGTAGCGTCGATATGCCAGGGTAGCAAATGAGCCAATGGCTTCCCGTGCATTGCGGATGGTAGCTTCGTATTCCAGGTCGCGATGGTAGATCCAGCTGTACCACCAGTGTTTTATTCTTTGAAATATTGTAAAGGAGTTTTCCGGAACCCGTAAACGCCAGCTTTCCTGGTTGGCATTCAGTTGCTCAATCACCGATTCCCCGATGTCGAAGTAGCGCTCCATCAATAGAGGCGTTATATACAGGGTTCTGGCGAAGTTGTCAAAGCCTTCTCCTCCACCCGGGTCACGGGGAAGTAGTGAATCGGTATTGATGGTGATGCCGGTGAGGTCTTGGATGACATACTCGTATTCGCGATTGCTGAGTCGCCGCGAAGTGATCAGGCCTGGATCGGGTTTTTCAAGCGCATCTTTGATATACTTTTTGATGTAAAAAAGGAGGGTGTCCTTTTCCATTTTACTGAGTGGCTGCTTGCCTTCCGGAGGCATGGTGCCATTTTCAACATGGTCGATCAGCTTGAGAAATACTTCACCCCTTCTTTGGATGGCTACTATAAAGGAAAAATCGTCTAAGTTGAGTCCTCCTTTCTTGTCATCTGCGTTGTGGCATGCCCGGTTGCAGTTATCCTCCATGATCGGCTGGACCACATCCCAAAAATGTCTTTGTTCCTTAGGCCAGTCTGCAGCCAGTGAGGTAGCTGAAAGGAGGAAAGTGAGTGGCAATAGTAATAGAAGGCGCATTTTGCTCGGATTGACTATTAAACATAGTAAGAAATCTTGATTTTAGGAAGTTGACTGGTGGAACATAGATTTTTTCTTTATTTTACCAACAAACACGTAAACGTTTCATGTTCTATACCGCTTGTTACTTATTAGGCTTTGTTGTTGCGTGGCCATCTATTTCTGCCCTTACCACTCCAATAGAGCAAACAGTTCAAAATATAGTAAAAGACTCTCTGGACGCCACGGTTTTGGAACCCTGGATTTACTCGGATGATTTTGAGGATAGGGACCTGGGCGCCTGGGCATCGTACCCCTTATGGCAAGATATTGCCTATAATCAAAACTTTAGAGTAAATGAAATGGTGCCGGGAGACTCCAACATTTCAATTGTCCAGAAGGTAACACCCTATACCGCTGTGGACAACTACGCCGGCGCCCAAAAGTTGCTTGACATGTACCTGGTACCCGGAGCCACCATTAGTTTCAGGTATTATCTAAAAACCATCCAAATGGCGGAATCTCTTAAGGTGAGGTTTGCCGCCGGATCATATGGCAAGCTGGATTTCACCATACCCGATCCAGTAACCAACCAGTGGGAATGGGTGACGCTGGGTTACGCTGATTTTGTAAAGGGAAATCCGGCAATTGACGGTAAAGAAAAAATCAAAATACATGCTTTGGCATTTTTGGCGAAATTTCCCAAGGCCGATCCGGATATGCCCATCTATTTTGGATTGGATGATATAACCTTTAAAGGCGCTCGTTCAATCCCATTCCTATTTGCCGAACCGACAATGTTTAAGCTCCCAGAGTACAAACCATATATACCCGAAAAGCATTATTACCAGGGAGATGTATTCGATTTGAGCGGAGAATGGTCGCCCGAGACAAAGGATGTATCGCTTGAAATCGTGTCTTATACCCATAGGAATAAACCTGTGTTTGAGGGGAAGTTAGCACATCAGGATGGACAGTGGTCCTTGTCACCACTTAAACTAAGTTTCCAAGAGGGACTATACCTTGGCACCCTAAAGGCGTACGATGGCGCCAACCTCATATCGGATACTGAGTTTACTATTCATATTGCTCCAAAAAACATAGCTGGAAAACATCCCCGATTATTATTTGATACCGGGAAGAAAAAGGAAATCGATAAAAGGTTTCAAGAAAACCGGTTTAAGGGGATATATGAAGATATCTCTGTGCGTGCCCAGGAACTTAGAGAGAAAATTCCCCTGGAGGGCCTCATTTTTGACCTGGACCAGTTTCCTGATGAGGTCTGGCTTCCTACCTGGGATGCCTGGGGATCACATATCTATCACACCGGTGAAGCACTGCGACAAAATGCCAGAGCTTATACTTTTCATGGAGACTTAGAGGCCGGTGAATATGTGAAACAAGTGCTGTTGCGTCTGGCTTCCTGGCCCAACTGGACCCATCCGTGGCAAACCAAACGAGGGAGATTCAGCGAGCACCGAACGGGCAGCTGGTCACACCGGGTGGCCGAGGCCTATGACCTGGTCTATGACCTAATGAGCACGGATGAGCGGACAAAAATTCGCCAGGCAATCATGAAGAATATTGTGGAGGGGGTTCATCGCACTTATGTTTACAACGACAATATTACGGCAGCTACTTCCAATTGGTTGGCCATGATCGTAGGTGGATCGCTGATGTGTCAGGCCGCTGTGTATGAGGATGGAGATGACACCAGAAATATCGAACCCTATTTTACCGGTGCTATAATGAAGTTATACCGATTCATCAATAACGTGACAGATAGCAAGGATGGTGCCTGGGGAGAAGGTTTTGGGTATAATAATTATAGTTTTTCAAACCTGTCTTATAGTTTAACTTCACTGGAACAGGTGTTTTCTATTGATCTATCGCCACCACTTATGGGCACTTACAACGAGTACATTTGGGCCGGGTTGATAAAAGATAAAAAATGGTTTGAATACGGTGACTCCAGAGGTCTTACTTCAGCGGTAAACTGGGCTTATCTACTGGCGAAATATAAGAATCCTCGTTTGAGTTGGTTTTATCATTTTCTAAATGAAAGCAGCTCTAAAAATGCAAGTTATGAGGATGTAGTTTTTGATACGGATAATATTCCCCAAGAAGACCCATTTGAAGAAAATCCGGTGAAGTTATTCCGGGATCTGGGTACCACCGTATTCAAAAGTGGTTGGGAGAAGGATGATTTTGTTTTTGTAATGAGGACCGGACCTGCATATAATCATCAACACCTGGATCAAGGTAGTTTTTGGTTGGCTGATCGCGGTAAGATCTTCGTGGAAGAAAGACCATTGCACAGTTCTCATTATTATGACGATCCGATTTACCAATCCTGGTTGACCCAGCCGGTTGGTCATTCAACTATATTGGTCAATGGCAATCATCAAAGCCAAAGGGTAGGGGACCACTTAAACTTTGCCCCCGGTTTTGATGATCACGCATCTGTGTCTCATTTTCTGGACGGAGAACAAGCTGCTTTTTCATCAGGTAACATTGGCAAGTTGTATTGGGACAAAGTAAGTGAACTTAGCCGAAATGTACTTTATCTCAAACCTGGTGTCATATTAATGCTGGATGTGGCCGTTCCTGCAGCAGAAGATGCTGAAATCACCTTACTCTACCAAGCCAAGCGTTTGGAAGACATACACCCGGGTGAAAATGAATCTACCATTGTTAAGGATGATGCAACTATGCATGTGTTGCATTTGGCCCCTTCCAATGCAGTTGCAAAAGCTGTGGCAACGCCACATTATTTGCGAACGTTACAAAATGAACGACCATTGGAGCAAGAGGGTATGCTTACCATCAGTAGCCGAACAAATGGTAGCCCTTTGGTTATGGCGAATTTAATAACTACTACCCATTCCGGTAGCGCTCCAGAAGTGACCAGTGAAAGTGGAGATGGCTTTGTTTCAGGGATAGCAATGGGCAAAAAGTTTGCCTTCTCTACTAAACCAGGTCTGCAGTATCAAGTTGAGAACACCTCCACTGATGCCCTCGCGTTTACCTGGAATAATGACCGGATATTTGTAGCAAAAGCCCTTGTCTATCAGGGCAAAGGCCTAAAACTGACATCTGAGGTGCCCTTAACTTTTGAATACAGTCAGGACCGGTTAAACTTTTATATAGAGGAGGATGGCTTACTTACACTCCATTTAGACGATGCCCCAACTACCATTACCTTAAATGATCAACCGGTAGAAGGATTCTCCTATGAACCTGACACCAAAGAATTAAAACTTCAACTTCCAAAGGGGGAGGGTAAGATCATCATTAATTATTAGGTCAGGGAGATCATTTCCTGCTCATTGCATAGGCCTTGGTGCTGGTATAATATTTAGCCAGCATATTGGGCACTTCCCAATCCGGCATTTTTCCTGCTTTCAGATAATTAAGGTACTTAGTGGCCACCTGATTAAAATGGGCCTCATGTCCAACTTTGTATTTATCGGGAATAATGATCCGAACCATTTCGCCCTTTTGTTCCATGGCTATACCGGGATGGGTTGACTGTAAATTGTCTATGGCCT
>QIEB01000457.1 GCA_003229495.1 Flammeovirgaceae bacterium | reverse complement strand
TTGTGGAAGAGGAGTTTAGAGTTGAGTACGTGGCAGATCGTACTCAGACCTTTAGTACGGCCTTCCTTGGGCTTACCATGCAATGCGCCCGTTGTCATGATCACAAGTATGATCCTATCACCCAAAAAGAATTTTATCAACTGTTTGCGTTCTTTAATAACCTGGCGGAATCGGGACAGACCACATTTTACCAACCAGATCTCCCCGGCCCCACGCTGTTACTCCCGGATGAGGATGTGGCCAAACAAATAGCATATATCCAACAATTGACCTGGGATAAGGAAAATGAAATTGCTAAGTATAGAAAGGACAAGCTTGCAGCATTTATAAATCAGCCGTTCCGGTTTTCACAAATTAAAGACAAGATCAGGGGTCAGTTAGCGCACTACCCCCTGGAGCAGGTTCAGAATAGTCGGATCCCCAATAAGGTAGTTGGAGGCAGATCCGGAAAGATCATTGACCCGGTTAACTCTGAAGAGGCCCAGGACCCGCCACAAAGTACTGAAGGGAAAGTAGGTAAAGCACTGATACTCAATGGAGATGATGCTCTGTCATTTCCTGGTGTAGGTAGATTCACAAGATCTGAGCCTTTTTCAATAGGTCTTTGGGTGAAAATTCCTAATGAAATGAAAAATGGGGTGATCTTTCATAGCAACAAAGGATCAGCCGTGTATACCTACAAGGGTTATCAGGTATCAATAGAAGATGGTCTTTTTGATGTGAGAATTGCTCACAACTTCCCAAATAATTCGATTCATCTACTTTCTGGTAACCTGGCCCCGCGGAATGAATGGGTGCACCTCATGTTGACCTATGATGGCTCATCAAAAGCCGCTGGTACCCGGCTGTATCTGGATGGAGTAAATCAAAAAATGAATGTACGGCGGGACAACCTCTACAAGGATATTGTTTTCCACCCTCCGGAGGGTACTGACAAACCCCCGATAGAAACTCACTTAAAAGTAGGCGCCAGATGGCGGGGCAAAGGTTTCACCAATGGATTGGTTGATGAAATTATGGTTTTTGACCGTGAATTAACCCCACTCGAGGTAATAGGACTTAAGGGAAGTAGCCAAATCATTGAGATACTAAAAAAAGATTTTTCAAGGTTAACCGACACAGAGAGAGATCAACTGTACCAATATTATTCTGCGAATCACGATCCGGGTCTGCTTTTAAAACTCCAGGAGTTGGCTTCTTTAAGAAAACAACAAAACTTATTGACGGAACCCATTTTCGAGGTTATGGTGATGGATGAGATGGCTGTACCACGGCAGGCATTTATTCTACAAAGAGGAGCTTACGATCAGCCACAGGAAGCAGTTGGCCCGGGAACCCCTGCCAAAGTGTTGTCATTCAAAGAAGATCTAATGCCGAATCGACTGGGTCTTGCCCAATGGCTCTTTCATCCAGACAATCCACTGCCCGCCAGGGTTACTGTTAATAGGTTTTGGCAGCATTATTTTGGCATTGGCCTGGTACGGACTGCCGATGACTTCGGAAGCCAGGGAGATCGGCCCAGTCACCCGCATTTACTGGATTGGCTTGCTTCAGAATTTATCAAATCGGCATGGGATATAAAGCATATGCAGAAGATCATGGTAATGTCAGCTAGCTATCGCCAATCGTCTCAAGCAGATTCTGACTTGCTGCTACTGGATCCCGAAAACCGGTTGATTGCCAGGGGACCAAGTGCCAGATTGTCTGCCGAGATGATGAGAGACCTGGCCCTTGCTGCCAGTGGACTATTAATCAAGAAAATGGGTGGGCCCTCTGTCAAACCCTATCAACCGGATGGTTTGTGGGCAATCAATGCGTTTAGTGGTAAGTATGAACAAGATCATGGTGACAATCTTTATCGACGGAGTCTATATACTTTTTGGAAACGAACCAACCCTCCACCTTCCATGAATATTTTTGATGCTCCTTCACGATCCTATTGCGTGGTGAAACGTGAAAAAACTGCCACCCCCCTTCAGGCGCTGGTGCTAATGAATGACCCCCAGTTTCTGGAAGCCTCAAGGGTACTGGGTGAGCGCATTATTCGGGAAGGAGGTAGTTCAATAGAAAATAAAATTACCTTGGGTTATCGTTTACTGACCGGCAGACACCCCAGTCCCAAAGAAATCGAACTGCTCACCGAGCAATATGATGAAGTATGGACACTATTTAGCAAGAACCAAAAGAAGGCTTCAAGTTTTATAGCCATTGGCGAATTTCCCCTGAGTAAGTTGATTGATAAAACAGAACTTGCGGCGTATACCCAAGTGATGTCGACTATTATGAATTTTGATGCTACCACCATGAAAAGATGAGTCATGACCAGTTGTGATAATTATAACCGTTATTTTTCCAGGAGGGAGTTCTTAGCAAGAACCGGCATGGGACTGGGTGCTGCAGCCCTGGGTTCCTTACTAAACCCTGGTGAAATATTAGCTAAACCCTCCGACTTGCCCGGTGAGCCCGGGAAAGGAATTATGGGCAAACCTCATTTTCCCCCCAGGGCCAAAAGAGTTATTTTTCTACATCAAAGCGGGGCTCCTTCTCAATTGGACCTTTTCGATTACAAGCCGTTATTGAATAAACTGAACGGCGAGCAATTACCAGATTCGGTCCGTCAGGGACAAAGGTTGACGGGTATGAGTGCCGGACAGTCTTCTCTTGCCCTGGCAGGATCTCAATTTTCCTTTGATCAGTATGGTGAGAGCAGGGCATGGGTCAGTGAACTAATGCCGCATACTGCAGCGGTGGTGGACGAGCTTTGTTTCGTGAAATCCATGTATACAGAAGCCATTAATCATGATCCTGCTATTACTTTTATTCAAACAGGCTCTCAAATCGCAGGCCGACCAAGTATCGGTTCCTGGTTGCATTATGGTTTGGGAAGTGACAATGATAACCTGCCCTCATTTATCGTTTTAGTAACTAAGAATAAAGGAGGTCAACCGTTGTATGCCCGGTTGTGGGGTAATGGATTCCTTCCGTCAAGATATCAAGGGGTACAATTCCGGTCTGGAAAGGATCCGGTACTGTTTTTAAACAATCCCAAAGGCCTAAATAACAGTGACAGAGGTAAAATGCTTCACTACCTCAAACGTCTTTATGAATTGGAATTTGAATCTATTGGTGACCCTGAACTAAACAATAAAATTTCACAATATGAGATGGCCTATCGCATGCAGACTTCAGTGCCTGAAGCACTTGATTTATCAAATGAACCGGAATGGGTTTTTGACTTATATGGACAGGATGCCAGAGAGCCTGGTACTTTTGCTGCAAATTGCTTAATGGCAAGACGTCTGGCTGAAAGAGGAGTTAAGTTTATTCAACTTTATCATCAGGGATGGGACCAGCACTTGAAGTTGCCCGAGGGCATCAAAGTTCAGGCAAAAGAAACCGACCGGGCCTCGGCAGCGCTGGTGAAAGATCTTAAGCAAAGAGGATTATTGGAAGACACACTGGTAATATGGGGAGGAGAGTTTGGTCGAACTGCATACTCCCAGGGAAAATTGACCAAAAATGACTACGGACGCGATCATCATCCTAATTGTTTTACTCTATGGATGGCCGGAGCGGGTGTAAAATCAGGATTTACTTATGGCCAAACAGATGAATTTGGATACAATGGTATTTCAAATCCAGTACATGTTCATGATTTTCAGGCCACCATATTGCACCTTCTTGGAATTGATCATAAACGATTGACCTTTAAGCATCAGGGCAGATATTACAGGCTTACTGATGTTCACGGAAATGTAGTTTATGATTTATTTGGCTAGCAAGTTAATTGGATAACGTGAACTATGGTTGGTTCTGAGATAGAAACTCAGTACGGTACCAGATAAGAGGCCACAGCAAAAGATAGACTATAAACAGCTTCCAGGGTATTCTTAGGTGAATTTCTTTTTTTCTTTCATGTTTTACAGTGCGCCCATAAAGATTGCTCTACTCTTTCATCATTTAATATTACTCCAAGCCCGGGTTTATCCGGGATTTCCAGTAATCCATCTCTAATATCTAATTCTAAAGCATGATCAACAATGTTAAAGTGATCTTCGATTCTGAATGGGTACACTTCCTGAATGTAAAAATTAGTAATACAAGCATCCAATTGAGCTGTGGCGGCTGTGGCAATGGGACTGGCACACAGGTGGGGCGCAATTCTCAGGTTATAGGTTTCTGCCATGGCAGCAATCTTTTTCACTTCCATAATACCCCCGGAAGTACCTAAACTTGGTTGCAATACATCTACTGCCTGAAGCTCCAGCATTTGCCTGAATCCATATCTTGAGTAGTGTCGTTCTCCTGCTGCTATGGGGATATTTACTTTTTCTGATACTTTTTTCTGTGCTTCAAGATTATAGGGATCTACAACCTCCTCAAAAAATAACAGGTCGTACTTTTCCAGTTTCTGCCCCAATCTAATGATGCCATCTGTGGTAAGCTCGGCGCTTACATCTACCATAATATCTATTTTGGGCCCTACTGCTTCCCGGACTGCTTCAACTCTTGCAACGGCCAATTCTTCCATTTTCCGAGTCATATTCCGCTCTGAAACATGTTTCAATGTGGCTGAGCCCTTGTCGCTGCTGGAAGCCAATGCCAATGGATACATTTTTATGGCATCATAACCGCCGGTTACTACCTCCTTTGCTTTTTCCGCCTGCTCTTCCGGAGTGTTGATATTAAAGGACCAACCGTTTGCATAACATCTTACGCTATCTCTGGTCTTGCCACCCAACATCTCATATATTGGTAAATTCAGGGCTTTACCTTTGATATCCCACAAGGCTATTTCAATAGCACTTAAACCTGCCCAAAACACGCAACCTCCACCTTTCCCCCAGAATGAATGACTGTACATATCATGACACAATGATTCAATGCGAAAAGGGTCTTTTCCAAGTATGAATTTTTCAACTAACTCTTTAATCATCCCTACCGCAGCCGTCGAACTATAACCATAGGATAAAGAAGCTTCACCTATTCCTTCAATTTTTTCGTCCGTAATAAGTTTTAGTAAAGCAAACCTGTGATGGCCTGCATGAACTTGGTATATCTTCGCTTCAGTAATTTTCACTCTTGTTATTTTTTTATTTGATTAAGATTCTCCCTCAAACTTGCCTTCTTGTTCCAAAACCCGGCTCTTAGCATTATGATCAAGGGTATAAAAGCTAAGATTGTGCAAGCTATGCCAAAATGAAATACATAGCCTGAGCTTATCAGTATGGGCCCTATAACAATGATGCCAATGGTAATTGGTTTTATTAATAAGTCAACAATCCCGTAAATACTCAGACTGTTGGATTTCATTTCCGGATCATTCATTCTGACTAACATGATCCCTTGAGCTAATGTGCCAGTATTCATACCAAACACCAGCAGTGACTTCTCCAACCAATATTTTTTAAACATGGCAGGTCCAAGGATAACAGCTTGAAAAACTGATAGTAATACGCCGAAAATCATCAGAATAAAAAACGGGAATGCGTATTTTATAATTGTGGGCAATTGAATGCAAGCCATACCCACCACAATTAAATAGTCAGTAGCAGTACCATTTATTCTGGAAAAGGTTCTGTAATCCAGTTTCTTATCAAATTTAAATCGCTCTAATAAAAATACCAGTATGAATCCAAATATCAAGGCTATCCCAAAGGCGGGTATGCTAATATCCGGCCATAAGACCTTTAAATATCTATTCCCGGCGAGACCTATAATCACAATGATCAGCGCAATCGAAAAGTGTAGGGTCAGGCTGTCCATGGTTTGACTTGACAGGGTCTCCATACCAAGGGGTTTTCGATATTTTTCCGGAATAAACCCGGATGGTGATATTTTCACTTCACTAGATTCGGATTGACTCTCGATTTTTGCCGCGGTCTTATTAGAAAAATAGTTTATCATGAATGTGCCAACTACTACTGAACATAATACGCCAATCATCCATGCGGTCAATCCCAGAGAAAGAATTTCCTCCCCTTGGAGTGCACTAAAACCGGCTGCTGCTGCCGCGGTTGTTCCAGGACCTCCCCAAAAGCCAATTCCAAGTACAAATCCAAATGATGGATTCAGATTCCAAAGAGGTGCCAGAAATAAAAGCGCCATCATCATTCCCCATCCATATTGAGCAAAAATGCCAAAGGTTACATGAGCATACATTTCTCCAACATCGCGCCCGATATGCTTACTTTTGAATGATGTCTTATTAAAAGGGAGACAAGCAAAGATAAAAACCACCAGGATTTCGGGGTATTGGGTAATCATATCCGATAGTGGCAGTAGATCGAATCCATTTGCTCCGAAAACTATTGCCAGGAAGCCTCCGATTAAGGTAGCAGGGATTTTCCAATTCTGAAGTAAGCTTATCTTACTCCGAATTATCTGACCAGTAATCATTAAGCCAGAAAAAATGGCAAAATCAACCAATACATTAATTAAATTCATGAATATGATCCCTTGTAACACCGGTCTGAGAAAGATAACCAAAAATAATATTCATCTGTTTCAATAATATTTATGAAATCAAATAAAATATCTATTCATCGTATTCGGATCTTCTTTTTGTAACCCCAGTCTTAATTGATTAAACTACATCCATTGATAAAATGACAAATTTATTGTACCTTTTATTTTAGCTAAAACAAAGATTTCCGCCAAAATCACTAAAACCCAGTTTACTATGAATTTTTCTGGCAGAAAAAAAGAAAATCCTCAATCGCGGGCTATGAGTTTCCCTACTATTGATAAGATCATGGCCAGGGATGAAATTACACTGACACCTGACCAGCCAATTAATGACGCCATTACTATATTGCTGGAGAACAAAGTCACCGGAGCGCCGGTGTTGGATAAAAACAGGAAAATAGTAGGCATGATCACCGAAAAAGATTGCCTTCGTGTACTTATTGACAGTGCTTATCACAATATGCCTTTCTCAGATAAGACTGTTTCTGTCTATATGTCGCCTGTGGTAAAAATGGTTACTACAGAGCATGACCTTCTTGACATTGCCAATGAATTTCTTACCACAAATTTTAGGAAATTTCCAGTGGTGTATAAGGGAACACTGGTAGGTCAGATAAGCCGTAGAGATGTGCTAAGGGCTATTGCTGAAATGAATAATACTACCTGGTAGAATGCCCGGGTGGTAATGGTAGATAAAAAATGATTTCCTTGTCGAACCCTATAATGTTATAATGATTTTGTTATCGCGATTTTTTTGCTAAATTAATTCGTGTTCTAACCAAACGCTTATTTCAACAATTTAATGTAAGGTGTTTATATGGGTTCATTGTTACTCTTGTTGATCTACGCAGGCCTGGTAGTAACAATTCCTGTAGGTACTATTCTTTTGTCCCGGGTTATCGGTCAAAGAAATCCCAACAACTCTAAGGCAGAGCCATATGAATCTGGTATCCCGGTTACCGATTCTGCCCGTTTACGTTTTCCTTCTCGTTTTTATCTGGTGGCAATGTTCTTTGTGATTTTCGATTTAGAGGTGGTTTTTATATTTAGTTGGGCCATAGCCTTTCGAGATGTAGGTTGGGCTGGATATTTTACTGTTCTGGTATTCGTACTGATACTAGTGGTGGTCCTTGTCTATGAATGGCGTATAGGAGCATTGGACTTTGGACCTCAGGGCAAGAAAATTCTACGGGCATATAAAAAAATGAAAGATGAAGTGGTGGCTTAGTGATTCCCGATCTACGGAAAGAAAAATAAGAGGAACAAGCTCCTACCAGGAGGCCCTACAGCAGAATATTGCACTTGCCAAATTACAGGATCTGGTGGCATGGTCGCGTAAAAGCTCCGCCTGGCCTTTTGGTTTTGGATTGTCCTGTTGCTTTGTGGAAATGGCCACCAGTCTAACCAGCAAATACGATATTGCGAGATTTGGGGCGGAAGTTATAAGGGGTTCCCCACGCCAGGCAGATGTTATGATTGTGGCGGGAACAGTTTTTCTCAAAATGGCACCGGTGATCAAGCGATTGTACGATCAGATGATGGAGCCGAAGTGGGTAATCTCAATGGGCTCCTGCTCAAATTCGGGAGGCATGTATGACATCTATAGTGTAGTTCAGGGAGTAGATAGCATATTACCGGTAGATGTATATGTTCCCGGCTGTCCTCCACGACCGGATGCATTTATGCAGGGATTGGTCATGCTTACAGAGATGATCGGTAATGAAAAGAGACCGCTTAGCTGGGCAATTGGGCCACAGGGGGTTTATCAGCCGGAAAAGACCTCACAAAAGGATTTGAAAAAAGACGATCGCATAAATATGAAACAAATCACTCCGCCGGACCAAATAAAGCGTTCCTGAATACTTTATGATAAATGGTGAAAGAACTGAATGACAAATTTGGCGCAGAAAGTTTTCGGAAGGAAGAAACAGCCGATAACATCCTGACCCTACACACCAAACAGGAACTGGCTGGTGAGGTTCTGACTTTTTTGAAGAAAGGGATCAGTAATCCTTATTCAATGCTTTATGATCTGACAGCCATTGACGAGAGAAATCGGAAAAGCAGCAACGACGAAATTGATCACTCTTTCACACTGGTATATCACTTGCTTTCTTTCGATCGTAACCAGGACATTCGAATAAAGGTAGACCTTAAAGACGAGTTTCCCTCTCATCCCTCAATTACCAGTTTGTGGCCAATGGCCAATTGGTATGAGCGGGAGGTCTATGATATGTTTGGAATTACCTTTACCGGACACCCCCACCTCCGACGTATATTAATGCCTCAAAATTGGAAGGGGCATCCCTTACGAAAGGAGCATCCTTCCAGGGCTACGGAGATGGAGCCGTTTGAATATACTGATGACTACCTGATGGAACAGGTGAAGGAATACGAGTTTATACCTGAGGATTGGGGGATGCAGCGGTCTGCGAAAGATAATGATTTCATGTTCTTGAATCTTGGGCCCCAACATCCTGGGACACATGGAGTGCTGCGGCTGGTGGTTCAATTGGAAGGGGAAGATATCGTGGATATAGTCCCGGACATTGGCTTTCATCATCGCGGCGCTGAAAAAATGGCGGAACGGCAGTCATGGCATACCTTTATTCCCTACACGGACCGGATTGATTATCTGGGGGGTGTCATGAATAATCTGCCCTATGTCCTGGCTGTTGAAAAATTAGGCGATATAGATGTTCCAGATCGGGCTCAGGTAATCCGGGTGATGATGTGTGAATTGTTCCGAATCTGCAGCCATCTGGTATGGTACGCAACTTTTGCTCAGGACCTTGGGCAGCTTTCACCGGTATTTTATATGTTCTCGGATAGAGAAAAGGCATTTGACATTGTCAGCGCTATTTGTGGAGCCAGGATGCACCCCAACTGGTTTCGAATAGGGGGAGTAGCTCAGGACTTACCCGAAGGATGGGAATCTCTTTTTCATGAATTCATTCAGTATATGTACAGAAGAATAACCGAGTATGACAAAATGGTGCTTGGTAACAGGATATTTCAGGCCCGTACTAAGGGAATAGGAATATATACCACGGAGGAAGCAATCGAATGGGGAGTTACCGGACCGGGACTAAGGGCATGCGGGTTTGAATGGGACTTTAGAAAAAAAAGACCCTATTCCGGCTATGATCAATTCGATTTTGAGATTCCGGTGGCTGCCAATGGCGATTGTTACGACAGGGCTCTGGTTAGGGTTGAGGAAATGCGTCAAAGCCTGCGGATCATTGAACAATGTATAAAACAAATGCCAGGAGGGGCTTATAAATCGGATCATCCCAGGGCTACACCGCCAAACAAAGCACATACGATGAAAGATATCGAAACACTCATTACTCATTTTTTGAACGTGAGTTGGGGGCCGGTAATTCCTAAGGGAGAGGCATTTGTGGGTGTTGAAGCAACTAAAGGTAATAATGGGTATTATCTTATAAGTGATGGGAGCACTGCTCCCTATAGAGCCCGTATCCGGTCTCCTTCTTTCCCTCACATGCAAATGGTACCTTTTATTAGTAAGGGTTATACAGTGGCTGATTTACTGGTCATAATTGGTAGTGTGGATTTCGTGCTGGCAGATATTGATAGATGACATGTTAACAGAAAAAGAAATAGCAAAGATAGATCAGGAACTGGATCATTTGCCACATCGGAGCGCGGCTTGTATTGAGGCATTGAAGGTGGTCCAGGAAGAACGGGGTTGGATATCCGACGATAGTGTAAAAATGATAGCAGACTATCTTGATATGTCCTCAGAAGAAGTAGATAGTGTGGCCACCTTTTACAATTTGATATTTAGAAGACCGGTAGGAAGACACGTAATACTGTTGTGTGATAGCATTAGTTGCTGGGTACTTGGCTATGAGAAAATATATGCTCACCTAAAATCCAAACTTGACCTGGAATGGGGTACCACCACCGCAGACAAAAGATTTACACTACTACCCATTCCGTGTCTGGGGACTTGTGACCATGCTCCGGCTATGATGATAGGTAACGATTTGCACAGGGACCTAACAGAAGAAAAACTCGATGGGATATTAGACCAGTATAAATAAATGGAAAAGCCCTTAACGCATATGATCCGATCCGATGGGCAGCCGCTCAGTTTGAGTGAATATGAAAAATCAGGTGGGTATAATGCCCTAAAAACAGCGTTGAAAATGAGCCCTGGGGAGGTAACACAGCAAGTGAAAGATGCCAATTTGCAAGGACGTGGCGGGGCTGGTTTTTCTACTGGTACCAAATGGAGTTTTGTTCCTATGGGTGACGATGCTTCTGATGTGAAATATTTGATCGTGAATGGGGATGAAATGGAGCCCGGGACCTTTAAGGACAGACTACTACTAGAAGGAAAACCCCATCAAATGATTGAGGGGGTAATCATTAGCGCC
>QIEB01000251.1 GCA_003229495.1 Flammeovirgaceae bacterium | reverse complement strand
GTTGTCAAAGGTTTAAGTAAATCCAGGGAACAAAGAGCAGTAAGACACGCTATTGGTTGTTTACTTGCCAGGGTGTGCGGATTGTCACAATTGGAGTATCTCAGCAGGGAACAACGGCACCAACAAAAATCCATTGCGCTACAACTAATGAAGGATATTCCACCGTCCATAAATGAAATGATTTCAAAATTTAAAGATTTAATAAATGCCTAAAATTAAAAAGTTTAGCGCTTTAGAAATCTTAGACAGTCGTGGCAGACCGACAGTAAAGGCATACTGCGAACTGGAAAACGGGATTTCAGCGGCCGCATCCGTTCCTTCAGGTGCTTCTACCGGCAGCGCCGAAGCCCATGAATTACGTGATGAGGAGGAGCGTTTTAATAAAATGGGATGCCAAAAAGCTGTTAAACATATTAATCAGGAGATAAACCAGAGCCTGAGAGGAAGGGAATTCAATTACCAAAGTGACCTTGACCAGCACCTGATACAGCTGGACGGCACACACAACAAATCCAACCTGGGCGCTAATGCGGTACTGGCAGTTTCAATGGCTTTTGCCAGGGCCAATGCCGCAAACAACCATCAGTCTCTATACCGGTACTTTGCAATTATAGCTGGATCCGATCTGCAGTATTTGCCTAGACCGACCATCAATCTGTTTAGTGGGGGCAAACATGCCGGCGGGCAAGTGCAAATTCAGGACCTCCTGATGGTCCCTACCCAGGATTCCACTATGGGTGTTCTCGAATGTGCCTACAGCGTCTATCAATCTGCTGCGAAGTTATGTTTGGACAGATATGGAATGCGGGCACTCACGGCCGATGAGGGAGGACTGGCCCCACCATTCAACACTATTGATGGCATGTTTGAAAATGCCATAGAATCCATCGAAAGCGCAGGTTATGTTCCCGGAAAAGATGTATTTCTGGCGGTAGATGTGGCCTCCAGCCAATTTTACAAGAATGGTAAATACCATTTAAATGATCAGATATTAAACAGTGATGAAATGATCAGTAACCTGTCTGAATGGATATCAAAATATCCCATCATAAGTCTGGAGGACGGCCTGGCGGAAGAGGACTGGGGTCATTGGCCCATGCTTAAGCAGAGCATTCAGGAACAATGTTTGATCCTTGGCGATGATTTCCTATGTACCAACCCGGAAAGAATTAAGAAAGCCATAGAAACAGATTCAGCCAATGCCCTTTTACTTAAAGTTAACCAAATTGGGACCTTAACCGAGGCCCTTGACGCACTACAATTGGCTAAAAATTCCGGATGGCAGGTCACCATTAGCGCCAGAAGCGGTGAAACGGAAGACCATTGGCTGGCAGATCTGGCAGTGGGCTGGCAGGGAGATCAGATCAAAATCGGATCCATTACCCAATCAGAAAGGCTGGCAAAGTATAATAGGCTTTTGGAGATCGAGCAGGAAACAGGACTCGGTATTAGCAAGTTAGCAATTAAGAATTAACAAAGAATAATTCGCACATGGGCTTGGGGCAAGGGGCATGCATTGCCCCATTTCAACGGGATGCTCGTGGGGGAAACCGCCAATACTTCAAAAATCGTTAATCGGTGTTTGATATTCGACATTCACCGGATAAGCACAGCACTAATTTAAGCAGCAGACTACTCGTTTTACCCGGTAAACGTGGTCATCACATAAATAACTACTCCTACGATAATTAAGGAAGTGACCACATCTACCCAAGTGTAGCTGTTCTTGTTGGCGGCTTTTTGTTCTTTTGTAAGAGTGCCAAAAGTCAGGCCCCTGACCTCGGCTTCTGATTGTGCCGGAGTGGCCAAACTTACTGCTACCAAAATAAAAATACTTACCAGGAAGAAATATGCACCGAAGGTTAGAAAATTCATAGTGGCCAAATTGTGCAACAGACTGCCATCAGACAGGTAATTCTTTGAAAGCTCTAAAATAATTCTGGCGGTACCAATGACAAATCCTGAAACCAGAGTGGCGTAGGCCCCCTGAGCGTTGATACGCCGGTGAAATACCCCGAGCAGAAATACTGCGGTAATTGGAGGTGCAATGTACGATTGGACTTTCTGCAGATACTCATATAAAACGCCTGAAATATTGGCCATAATGGGAATCCAAAGTACTCCAAGAATCACTACCATAATGGTGGCAATCCTGCCCATTCGAACCAGTTCTTTTTCGGATGATTCGGGCTTGAGCTTCTTATAGATATCTACGGTAAACAAAGTGGAACAAGAATTAAATACCGAAGCCAGAGAACTCATCAGAGCAGCTAGCAATCCAGCCGCTACCAACCCGCGTAACCCGGAAGGAAGCAAGTTGCTCATCAAAACAGGAAATGCCTGATCAGGGCTGTCCCAGTGTAGTTCCCCCCGCTGCTTCATCACCAAAGCGATTACTCCTGGTATCAGGAACAAAAACACCGGTAACAACTTCAAAAAACCTCCCCAGATAGTACCTCTCCTGCCCTCTTTCAGGTTTTTGGCGGTCAAAGCCCTTTGCACTATATATTGATCCGTACACCAATACCAAATGCCTACTATGGTACTGGTAAAGAACAAACTCGGCCAGGGAAACTCTGGATCGGTTGTAGGGCGCCACATATTGAAGTACCCGGGCTCTAATGCCGATTTCAGTTCACTCCAGCCACCGACATGATCTAGTCCAATGAAAGTCAAAGCCCCCGCACCCAGAACTAATATGATCGCTTGTATGGTTTCGGTATATACCACCGCACGCATTCCTCCTAATACTGTATATATACCGGTTAGTACCAATGTGGAAAGAGCCCCTACCCAAAAATTGATCCCCAGTAAAGATGATACCACCACTCCACCGGCATAAATGGTCACAGAGACTTTGGTGAGAACATAAGCGGCTATTGAAAATATCGACAATATCCATCTGGATTTCGAATTAAACCTTTTTTCTAAAAACTCCGGCATGGTAAAAACACCACTTCTGGCATAGAATGGGAGAAATACCCAACCCAACATTACCACCAGCCAGGCATGAAGTTCGTAGATCAGCATGGGCATTCGATTACTGGCGCCGGTACCTGCTAATCCCACCACGTGCTCTGAGCCAATATTAGAGGCAAAAATGGAAGCGCCCACTACAAACCAACCAATATTTCGACCAGCCAGGAAATAATCCTCGGTGTTTTCGTTCTTCTTCAGTATTACCCATATGGCAACACCAAAAAGCAACAGAAAATAAAGGGAGATAAAGATCCAATCAAGGGTATCTAAACTTTTCATTAACTATTAAGAATCATCGGTTAAAGATTATTCTGAAACAACTGGTAATATGCCTCATTCCAATGAATATAGTGCTTGAAGTCTCGAATGTTAGTGTGCTCATCTATAACTAAGAGTTCTATCCCAGCCATCTCGGCCAAATCCTCAATTATTTCAATGTTAATGGCCTTGCTGAAAACAGTATGATGCGCACCACCGGCCAGTAGCCAGGAATGTGCGGAAATTTCCAGATTAGGCATAGGTTCCCAAAGCACTCTTGCCACCGGTAATTTGGGGATCTCCACTTCAGGATTTACCACCTGTACTTTATTGGCTACCATTCTGAATCGATTACCCAGGTCAACCAGAGATACGTTTATGGCAGGACCGGCGTTCACTTCAAAAATTAATCTTGCCGGAGCATTTTTACCCCCTATAGACAGCGGATGTACTTCACATTTTGGTTGGTCGGAAGCTATTGACGGACAGATCTCCAACATGTGTGCGCCAAGTACCATAGAGTGGTCATCCTGGAAATGGTAGGTATAGTCCTCCATGAAGGACGAGCCACCGGTCAGTCCTTCATCCATAACTTTAATAGTTCGTAGTAAAACAGCTGATTTCCAATCACCTTCAGATCCAAATCCATAACCATCTGCCATCATTCTTTGAACAGAAATTCCAGGCAACTGATCTAAACCATGAAGATCCTCAAATGTAGTTGTAAAGGCATCATGGCCACCATCTTTCATAAATGCCCTAAGACCCAGCTCAATCCCTGCAGCCTTCTTCAACGAATTGCTTTTTAATACGGCGTCGCTAAGTAAGTACTCTTCTGCATATTGCTCAATAAGCTTTTTCACCTGCTGGTCATCGAAACTTTCAATGGCTTTTATCAAATCACCTACTCCATAACCATTAACTGAAAATCCAAATTTTATCTCCGCCTCCACTTTATCGCCTTCTGTCACCGCCACATCCCGCATGTTGTCCCCAATCCGAGCTACTTTCATACCCTGCATGGAATGCCATCCCAAAGCTGCCCGCATCCAACTATTCAGTTGAGTAATTACCCAATCACTTTTCCAATGGCCCACAATCACCTTGCGGTTCTTGCGCATCCGGCTTAATAAATGTCCAAACTCACGATCACCATGTGCGGATTGATTTAGGTTCATAAAATCCATATCGATCTCGCTCCAAGGTACCTTTCTGTTGAATTGAGTGTGTAAATGTACCAGCGGCTTGGTAAGTATTTTTAGGCCATTGATCCACATTTTCGCTGGAGAAAATGTGTGCATCCATGTCACTACACCTATACAGTTTTTATCGACACTGGCTTTTCTGCAAATTTCAGTTATCTCCTCAGCGCTGGTCACCACCTGTTTAAATTTTATGGTTACAGGGATTTTATCATGACTGTCCAGGGATTCCGTCAACTCTCTGGCGTTTGTGGCTACTTTATTCAAGGTCTCTAAGCCATACAAGTGCTGACTCCCGGCTATGAACCAAACCTGTTTGTGATCAGATATTTTCATTTTTGTCCATAATAAGCGTTATCACCATGCTTTCGCCGAAAATGTTTGTCGATCAGGGATTGTTTCAAGCGCTGCGCATCAGGGTTAATCTGAAGGGTGAGATAAGCCATTTTGGCCAATTCTTCCAATATCTTGCTATTATATACCGCTTTATCTGCATCTTTTCCCCAAGTGAAAGGTCCATGATTTCCTACCAGTAGCATTTCAATTTCATTTGGATCCAGTCCCCGGCCTTTTAGGCAGTCGACAATTTGTTTACCGGTTCATAGTCACCCTCAATTAAATCGTCACTCATAGGAGTTGCACATGGTATGTCCTCAGTCAGGTGATCAGCATGAGTGGTACCATAAATCGGGATATCTTTCTGTGCCTGGGACCATGCGACTGAATAAGTAGCATGTGTGTGTGCAATGGCGCCAATTCCTTGCCAGCAACGGTATAGATAAGCATGGGTCTTGGTATCTGATGAGGGCCTCAACTCGCCTTCTACCCTATTACTATCAAAATCTACTACTACCATATCCTTGGCATTAAGCTGATCATAGGGCATACCGCTGGGTTTTATGGCAAACACCTTGGATGCACGATCAACCACACTGACATTACCAAAAGTATAGGTCACCAATCCAAGTTCCGGTAACTTTATATTTGCCTCATAACATTGTTCTTTTAAATCTTGGAATTTGGACATCAGCTATCAGGTTGCGGTGCTTTTTTCAATGAAACTTCCCAAGATATTATATTTTTCATACAAATGTTTATATGCCGCTGACTTTTCAGGATCAGGGTAATATTCCGTGACAAATCCATTACCCATGGCCTTTATAGCATCCTCTACTGAATCATGTATGCCAGCGGCAACTGCCGCATACATGGCAGCACCTAGCGCCGGGGCCTGCTCTGATTCCGCAATTTTTATGGGCATTTCCAATATATCGGACAGGGTCTGCATAATAAACGGAGATTTTTTTGCTACCCCGCCAATACCTACCACTGATTGTATTTTTACACCCTCCCGTTCAAATCGCTCAACGATCTGTTTGGAGCCAAAGCAAATTGCTTCAACCAAAGCCCTGAAAATATGATGGGCGCCGGTTCCCAAACTCAGATTGATCAAGGCCCCCTTTAAAGACTGGTTAGCGTCAGGGGTTCGTCGTCCATTGATCCAGTCAAGGGCCACTGGGGCGCTTTCATCGACCTGAATTTGTTCAGCCTGGCAGGAAAGTGTGACAATTATTTCTTCCTTTAGTCTTTCGAGTTGCTCACTAGATAAATTCAGCGCCCCTAAATTATTTAGTGGCCAGGCCACTAAATCCCTAAACCAGGCCAGTAAATCACCAAAAGCGGATTGTCCGGCTTCCAGGCCTATCATTCCAGGAATTACCGAGCCATCCACCTGTCCACAAATACCGTGGACCATGGTGTTACCTACAGTTTCCCGGGATGAGACAATTATATCACAAGTAGAAGTCCCCATTACCCGAACTAAAGTAAACTCTTCCACTTCTGCACCTACGGCCCCTGCATGAGCATCAAAGGTGCCTACGCTCACTGCCACCTCTTGCGATAATCCAAGTCTTACCGCCCACTCATTGCACAAAGTACCGGCAGCTTCATCACTGGTGAAGGTCTCTGTATATAGATTTGCTTTCAATGTCACCAGGTATGGATCCAACTGCCTTAGAAACTCATCGGATGGAAGCCCACCCCAGCTATCATGCCACATAGCCTTGTGGCCTGCTGCGCACCGGCTTCGTTTAAAAGCATGAAGATCATCACCACCAACCAGCAGAAAAGTCATGAGATCACAGTGTTCCATCCAGGAAAAGCCAGCGTTTTTAACTTTATGGTCATGCCTGATTATATGGAGTATTTTGGCCCAAAACCATTCAGAGGAATAGATACCCCCTTCATATTTTGTAAAATCCTCACCCCCCCAGTTTTTTGACAAATGGTTGATCTCTTCAGCCTCCTTTACCGCCGTGTGGTCCTTCCAGAGTATCATCATAGCATTAGGATTCGAATCGAACTCCGGCAGCAAAGCTAGGGGGGTATAATGAATGTCTATCGGTACCGGAGATGAGCCTGTTGTATCAACACATATTCCATTGATATTTAATTTATTAATACCGCTATCTTCAACTATTAATTTAATAGATTTTTCCATGCCCTCAATGTGGTCCAGGGGATGCTGGCGAAACTGGTTTTCGGCGGGATCGCAATACAATCCCTGCTTCCATCTACTGTAGCTATGTACATGGTCAGTTAAAGCTTTGCCCGACTGTGCATCAATCAAAACAGCTCTAACGGAATCAGTGCCAAAATCAACGCCAATTACATACTGTTTTTTGGCCATTTTAGATAAGTGATAAATTTAAATGTAGTGAAATTTTCTGCTATGGTCGGATCACTGTTCCGTCTTTTTTCCTAAGCTGGGTCCAATTGTTTAACTGCACTTCCTGGATGGGAAATTTAGCCGCTACTTTCTCGTTAATGTCTACACCCAACCCTGGGGCTTCGTTCACATACATATAGCCATTTTCAACATAAGGGGCTCCCGGGAATATTTCCTGGATACGTTCGCTAAAGTTGACTGACTCTTGAATTCCGAAATTCCATATGGCTAAATCTATATGCGCATTGGCCGAATGACCAACCGGTGATACGTCCCCCGGGCCGTGCCAGGCGGTACGAATATTAAAAATTTCACCCAGTCGCGCCACTTTCATAGCTGGTGTGATCCCGCCAATTTGGGAAATATGGATCCGTATGAAATCAAACAATTGCTCTTTCATGGGATCTACCCACTCATGCGGACTATTAAATAACTCTCCCATGGCAATTGGAACAGTAGTTTGCTTTCTAAGTAGATTAAAATAGCGGTTATTTTCTGGTGAAAATGGGTCCTCAATGAAAAATGGACGATATTGCTCAAGCTTCTTGATTAAATTTATGGCCTCAATGGGCTGAATCCGTTCATGAACGTCATGAAGTAATTCCACTTTCTCCCCACAGGTTGCCCGGACCTTATCAAACATGTCAACCACACTGTTAGCATAGACCACGGGGTCCATATAATTATCGTCAGGCATTCCAAAACCTGCTTTTTTAAAATCAGGGTCTTCAACCGTAGGTGTGTCTCCATATCCACCTAATAGTTGGGTGGCACCGTACCCTCCCATCTGGATCCTTACATGTCGGAATCCCTTTTCAATAAAGCCCTGTGCACTTTCAGCTACTTGTTCCGGGCTGTTTCCACTAGCATGGGCATAACAGTCAACCGCAAAGCGGCATTTTCCTCCCAACAATTGGTATACCGGCATATTGGCGCGTTTTCCTTTAATGTCCCACAGCGCCTGATCAAGTCCACTGAGGGCATTGTTTAGAACCGGACCATTTCTCCAGTAGGAACTTTGATAAGTCGACTGCCACATGTCTTCAATGTTGTCAACGTCCCTTCCTTTGCAAAAATCATTGAGATATTTGTCAACCGCAGCCACTACCGCATGTGCCCGCTGACGAAAAGTAGCACACCCCAGGCCGTACAAACCCGGCTCACTGGTTTCCACTTTTACCACAATCAGTTCAATTCCGTGCGGGCTGGTAGCAATGGCTTTTACATTGGTTATCTTCAATGGTGGGAGTCCCTTGGTAGCATGATTATAGTTTGTAGCAGAAGCCTCCTCGGGAATACTTAGCATTCCAAGCCCCCCTGCTAAACTACCCAGGCCTATACCTCTTAGGACTGATCGGCGATTTACATTTTTGATATTCATATTAGTAAGGTTTTGAATTAGAAATTAGAAATTATTAGAAATTAGGAATTAGAAATGAGATCCCACTTGATATTGTTAAAAAATGTTTGGATCATTTTAAAATTCACACCAGTCCCTTGTCTTATTAACTAAATACATTCATATTCGCTCCCTTAAATAAAGTACTGTTAAAAGAAGACGATGCTATGGGCAGATGTTTCAATTTTTCAGCCGGACCAGCCAACCTCCCCCTGGAGGTACTGCAACAGGCACAGGTTGATCTGGTGGACTACCAGGGAACCGGCATGTCAGTGATGGAGATGAGCCATCGCGGGAAAGACTACATGTCCATCCACCAAAATGCAGAAAAGAATTTGCGGACATTAATGGACATTCCGGAAAACTATAAAGTGTTGTTCTTACAGGGAGGCGCGACCACACAATTTGCTGCCATCCCGTTAAATCTGTTTAGTTCTAAACAATCTGCCGATTATGTGAATACCGGGGCCTGGTCTAAGAAGGCCATCGCAGAAGCCCGGCGATATGGAACGGTGCAGGTGATAGCAAGTTCAGAGGACCGAAATTTCAACTATATTCCCACACTAACCTCTGAAATGTATTCTGCAGATGCAGACTATATCCACATTACCAGTAATAATACCATCTATGGCACCTGTTATCCAATGCTGCCTGATGTTGGCAACAGCACCTTGGTTTGCGATATGTCCTCAGACATTCTCTCAAAACCTTATGATGTCTCAAAATTTGGGGTGATCTATGCCGGGGCCCAGAAGAACATTGGTCCATCTGGTTTGACCATTGTCATTGTACGAAACGACCTTATAGGTAAAGCTTTAGATATTACTCCTACCATGCTGAATTTTCAGACCCATGCGGACAGTGGGTCTATGTTTAATACTCCTCCATGTTTCACTATATACATGGCAGGGCTGGTGTTGGAATGGATGTTAAGTAATGGCGGCGTTCAAGCTATGGACGTTCGGAATAAACAAAAGGCGGCCCTGCTTTACAACTTTCTGGATCAATCAGTGCTTTTTAGCGCTACTGTGGAAGGAGATGCCCGGTCAATCATGAACGTCACATTCATTACCGGTGATGAAGATCTGGATAAATTATTTATTTCGCAGGCAGAAGCCAGTAACCTCAGGAGTTTAAAGGGACACCGTTCAGTAGGTGGCATGCGGGCAAGTATCTACAATGCTTTCACCAAAGAGGGCGTTGAAACACTGGTTGAGTTTATGAAGGACTTTGAAAAATCAAATGGGTAGGTATGGAATTAAAAATTCAGACATTCAATAAAATCGCTTCTGAAGGCCTGAAACGATTCCCTGAAAATCACTATGAAATTGGTCCTGACATAGGCTCACCAGATGCCATGTTGTTACGAAGTTTTTCATTGCATAATAATAAAATACCACCAAGTGTAATAGCCATAGCACGGGCTGGTGTGGGAGTAAACAATATTCCAGTTGAAGAATGCACAAAAGCTGGAGTTGTGGTATTTAACACACCGGGGGCAAATGCCAATGCGGTTAAGGAGCTGGTAATAGCCGGACTGATACTTTCTTCTCGCAAAATTTACCAGGGCATAAACTGGGCTTATTCGCTGAAGAACAAAGGACCCGAAATACCGGCGATGGTTGAGAAAGGTAAATCGGACTATGCAGGACCGGAAATACAAGGAAAAACATTGGGCGTTATTGGTCTCGGGGCAATTGGCATGTTGGTGGCAAATGCGGCAGAGGGTCTGGGCATGAAGGTAACCGGTTACGATCCTTATATATCGGTAGATGCCGCCTGGCAGTTGTCCAAATACGTTAGGAAGGCACCAAGCCTTGATGCCCTATTAAGGCAGTCTGACTACATCTCACTACACGTTCCACTGGTTGATTCAACCAATGAGTTTCTTGACAAATCTAAATTTGCGCTAATGAAAGATGGTGTGCGTATCTTAAATTTCGCACGGGCAGGATTAATAAACACCGCGGACCTATTAGAAGCCATTGAAATTAAGAAGATAGCCTGTTTTGTTACGGATTTCCCTGACCAGGTACAATTGAGCAACCCCAATATCATAGCATTTCCCCATATCGGTGCATCTACCCCGGAATCCGAAAAGAATTGTGCAGTAATGGCAGTAGATCAGTTGCGAGATTTTCTGGAGAACGGAAACATCAAGAACTCCGTTAATTTTCCTTCAGCAGATATTCCGCGAACCACCGGATCGCGTTTAATAGTAATCAATGAAAATATACCGGCCATGGTGGGTCAGATTACCAATGTTCTTGCTGAAGAACAAATTAACATATCTGATATGCTCAATAGACACCGTGGAGAAATTGCCTACAACATTATTGATCTGGATGACGAAATTCAGGAGGCGCAAATTGAAAAACTCCGGGAAATAGCAGGAGTAGTTTTCGTAAGGTACCTGCCATAACTAATTCAATCTACATTTTTCAATCGCATCACCACCTTGTTTCCTTGTTTGAGCACCAGTTGACGAGATTCAATGGAATATGTGAAACTTTGATCACTAATTAGCTTCTGAAACTGATCACTCTTTTTCATATTTGGACAGGCCATACGGGTTGAGCCCATGACAGTAAATTTTAAGTCACCATTCTGACTTATTATTTTTCCAAAAAGACGGTTACAACCATCATGACCAGATACCCTCCCTTCTCCCGGGAAGAACTCCAGAGTGGGCAATCCCGCGGAAAAATCCGCAGCGTCAATTTTCTGACCATCCATTTCTTCCACCACCCAGATATTTTTCAACCGGTTGTCCAAGTCTGTATTGGTCATTTGAGGTGGCTCATTGGCTTCAATAGTATTGTCCTGCGGATCAGATGGCAAATTCGATGCGGGAGCACATGCATGTATGTTGATCAACAGCATCATTAGCCATGGTTGTTTTAATAATTTCATAGTTTGAAGAAATAATAAATCTCAGAATCTTGAATGCACCAGGGTTTGGCACTTGCCGTTTGGCTCATTGGAATTTAGTTGTATTTTGATTTTTGTTTTTTGCTATTTTCGGGTTTTTATAATTCATTAAAGCGATTCCGGACAATCCCCTTCCATCGAAGCAATCCATTCCCTGATAAGCCCCACTCCTTCCTCATGAATCATAGTCCGACCCAGTTCCGGCATCATCTCTCCCGGATTCAGGCTTTCCATTCGATAAATAAGTATAGAAGCATCCGGATTCCCTGGTACTATATCGTATTTGCGTCCCCCGGAACCGCTGCCTGCAGAAACTGGTGACTTACAAACGCCCATGTGATTGCTGTCTTTGGTTAATGTGGTCAGAAATAGTCCGGAAATATTCGCGGGACCATATTCTCCATGACAGATCCCGCAATTGATCTCCAGATAAGCCAACGCCCGATCACGCAACAAGGCCTTTCTATCATTCCACGGAGCCACATTTGGAAGTTCAGCAACTTCGTTGTCCAACGGCTCCAGATACCCTTGTTGCTGCCATTTCTCCAATTGATTCATCGGACCATCCTGATAGATGTAAATTTTGTTAAGATGCCGGACCTTAGGGCCTATCGGTTGTAGCTGTTTTTTGTATTCGTGGCATCCCTTGCACTGGTTTTTATTGGGTATGACAAAGGTGGTGTTTTTTGGTTCCCCCCTGTGGTCAATCCAGTTTATCTTTCGTACTTCACCGGCAATTTCTAAATACGCATCTGCTTGCTGATCATCCCAAACATAGGTCAGTGCATCCCAGCCAGTTTTTCTATTGACCAGTAGGCGGGTCTCGATCAACTGTTTCCCTTTTTCAGGAGTACGGGCATCATTAAAGTAGTAGAAGTTCTTTATTAATACTGACCCAATGGGGAATTCAAAACTTTCATCAATATCTGCAATGCTGGCCTGGCTGCCTGTGGGCATCCACACAAATCGGGCCTTTTCCGCATAGTCACTAAATAGTGGGGTTATCAGTTCATAAGGCAGTACACCATCATTTGGAATCAGGTTCTTTGGGTCACCGGTGAAGAACTGGTATTTCGACAACTGCTCAAATGGGGGAGAATCTTCATCCATTTGGACCGATGTCCCACCGCTGCACCCAATTAACAGGGCTAACATTCCAAAAAAAGTATAACGAAAGCCATCAATCATGATTTTTGACCTATAAGGCTTCAACAGTCAACCCAGGTAGAGAGCATTCAAATGCTGCCAGGTTCTGGTCCATGGTTTCCAGCATTCCTTGCACTCCTTCAGCCTGCGCGGCATTTAGGTTATTGAAACGCAGGTCTTCACCATTATTTTGAAAACATACCGGTTGACCGGTATTGGTGTCAGGATGAAAAATGCCATCTATTAAAATATCCTGCGGTTGACCTCCAAACAAAGCTGAAATCATTTGTCCAAACTCAGTGGTTTGGTCAGCTATATCATCTGGACGCTCAAATACATTATCGTGAACATTCACGTTATAGTAAAAAGGCTCGAATCCGTTTTTTACGTCAAACGGCCTGCGGGTAAATAGGTAGCTGATAATTCCAAGTCCCAGGGTTTTGTGACCGCTGATCTTATTATCAAATATCTCCAGGTCTTTATGGGCTACCACCAGCATACCAGCTCCAGGAGGCAAAGTATTGACCATGCCTCCTCGGGGAGAAAAATTCTCAAAATTGTTATTCCTGCAGGTGTTTTCATGAACCCGCACGTTGTATCCAAACGCCTGCGGCAAGTCAGGCAGATTGAATATCAATATACCCCCGGTATTGTTTTCAGCAAGATTGTTGTAACAATCAACATTCCTGCTGTTTTCAATTTCTATGCCGGCCACATTATGATGGGCCAAATTGTCTCGTATAACTACATCTGTGCTTTGGCCAACATAAATTCCAGCATCCGACGCATAGGATGCCTCGCAATGCTCAATTAGTACCTTTTGACAGGCAACCGGGTAGATGCCATAACCTCCATTGGTAGAATCCGCACCATTAGTCCAGGTAATATTGAGGTCCCTTAACACCACCCCACGGGAATCCAACAGCTTCAACCCATCACCTTTGGAATCTTCAATAGAGAACCCTTCCAGTGTTACATGGTTGGCCTTGATCAGCAAGCCCTCAGCCCCCTGGATTTGGTTTTTGAAAGACAGCACTGTTTTGTCTTTGCCCTGCCCTTTGATGGTAATGCCTTCTATTCCATCGAGAGATAGGGAGCGAGTAATGTCAAATTGACCCTCCGGAAGTTCAATTACCGCACCGCTGTCCGCCGTAATCAGTAGCTCCTGTAGATGTTTCTCGAAATTAGCTACATCTACTAGTATGGGTGAATTGGTGTGGTTATTCTTTGGAGTACAATTGATCCCACTAAAACCTATAACTATGGACAACAAGAAAATGAAATATCTCATGGACTAATGATTTAGGTTAAATCCGGATTATGCATTAGAAATCACAATCTACAAATTCTGATAAAATAAATTCCCTTGGTTTTTTATTCAGAACTTCCGGTTCCACTCTTTAGGCCACCTCTCCACCACTACCTTGGTCTGAGTAAAGAACTCTATTGCATGCCTGCCCTGCCCATGTAGGTCTCCGAAAAAACTATCTTTCCAACCGCTAAATGGGAATTGCGCCATAGGCGCAGCCACCCCGATATTAATACCCACATTTCCAGAGTTCACCTCTTTCCGAAACTTGCGGGCACTGGCTCCGCTGGCTGTGAAAAGAGCAGCCATGTTTCCATATTGACCATTATTTATGAACTTAATAGCCTCATCAAGGGAGTCCATATGCATTAAATTCATCACCGGACCAAAAATTTCCGTGCGCATTAATTCACTTTTCATGGGTAAGTCCGCAAGAATGGTAGGTGCAATAAAGTTGCCCTTGGCAAAACCGGATATTTTGGGGTTCCGTCCATCAATCAGAGGCCGTGCTCCCTCATCAATCCCCTTTTTTATCAACCCCTCGATTCTTTGCCTGCTTTCAGGGGTTATTACCGGTCCCATATCTACCCCTTCGTCCAACCCAAATCCGGTTACCCGTTTATCTGCACTTTCCTTTATGGCCTCCTGGAAAGTGCCTGAGGAATCTCCTACAGCAATGATGGTTGAAGCGGCCAGACACCTTTGACCAGCGCATCCATATACGCTATCAGCAACAATCTTGGTGGTCATTTCAAGGTCCGCATCCCCTAATACTACTATAGGGTTTTTGGCCCCACCCTGGGCCTGGACCCGTTTACCATTAGCAGCAGCAGTAGCATATACATATTTTGCCACTTTACTGGAACCGACAAAACTTATGGCTTTTACATCAGGATGAGAAAGCAAGCTGTCCACGGATTCCTTTCCTCCGTGCACTAAATTTATAACTCCCTCAGGCAGATCAAGTTGCTCAATGATATGAAACATTTTGTTCATGGTCAATGGTACTTTTTCTGAAGGCTTTACAATATAAGTATTACCACAAGCCAATGCATAGGGGAAGAACCAAAAAGGGACCATCCCTGGAAAATTGAAGGGTGCTATACAAGCGCACACACCAACGGGCTGCCTTATCATAAATTCATCAATTCCCCTGGCAATATCTTCAGAAAACTCACTTTGGATCAAGGCAGGTGTAGCGCAAGCCATTTCCACATTTTCAATGGTACGGGTTATTTCACCAAGAGATTCAGAAAGCGTTTTACCGCACTCCAGAGTAATAGTCTCGGCCAACTCCCGTTTGTGTTGTTCCAATAATAGCTTGAGCTGGTAAAATGGCTGAACCCTTTCCATAACCGGTGTATTGCTCCAGCCAGGAAAAGCAGTAGCGGCAGCATTAACAGCGGCGTCTACATCTTTTGTGGTAGCCCTTCCAACCGGGACTTTACCAAGAACCACTTGATTGGCGGGATTGATGACCTCCAGGCCCTCAGTCTCCTGGCTTTTTGTCCATGCACCGTTTATAAAGTTGTTCAGTAGTTCCATGTTAGAAATTTAAAGCTTTCAGGGGTAAAATCAAGATACCATCTTTTTAGATTGAATTATTGGTGATGAGGTATATGTTGATTTCTGATCAAATGACATATTGTTAATTAAATGCCATTCTGCACCATCTCCTGTATCATCTGACACATTCCTTGCAATTTGACTAATGTCCATTTATGAGGCGTTCAAATGAGGTATACAAAGGCACAAAGCAGGTAGACCCGATTTGATTGATGTTCTATGTTTACTAAAGCAAACAAAAACATAGATGTCATGAAAATCAAGTATAAAGTACTTCCAATTATCCTGATGTTGATCACCAGCCAGTTAACCGCCAATCATGTACCTGCCACAGATCGATACTCCATCGATATCATTTGCCTTAAGAAGGTACCGATCGTAAAAGCTACCCTAAATGGTAAAACCGCATACTTCGTACTGGATTCCGGATCGGAC
>QIEB01000466.1 GCA_003229495.1 Flammeovirgaceae bacterium | reverse complement strand
ATCAAAACTGCACTGGAAAGTCCACTGAGAATTATTGTGGAAAATGCCGGTGGTGAAGCTTCTGTGGTTCTTCAGCGGGTGAAAGAAGGAACGGATGACTTTGGATACAATGCTCGAGACGACAAGTACGAGAACCTGTTCAAAGCCGGGGTTATCGACCCTACCAAGGTAACTCGTTTGGCATTAGAGAATGCCGCTTCAATCTCTGCCCTGTTGATCACTACTGAATGTGTGGTTGCAGACGAGCCAGAAGATGAAAGTGCACCTGCCATGCCTCCAATGGGCGGTGGTGGAATGGGCGGAATGATGTAATATCATCCCCCCTTTATAGATTTAAACCCTGACGGTAACCGTCAGGGTTTTTTGTTTATGGTCCCATTAGACCAAATAGCACAATTTTATATCAAGCTTACTCACACCCACACCCACACTCAAACTCAATTTATTCCCTTATCAATACCATTTCGATAGGGACCTTGATAATTTCTTTAAAATCCTCTCCTGACTCCTGCATGTCCTCATCCTCCTCCTCATAACACCACTTTATCTTTACAGTGGACTGGTCATCCAGGCTCTCCAGTCTCCGTAGTATATCCACTAAACATTTTGAAGAGCTGGTATTAAAATATTCCAATTTAATTACCAGCAATGTACTTTGATTTGGCTCTTCAATGTAGCGATCCAGCCAATTGATGATGGGCTTGTAAAACTCTATGGAGTTTTCAGGAATAGACCTTCCCGATATCTCAAACTCACCTGTTTCCTTGCTAAAATACAGTTTTGGGGTTTTTGGAGTAGCCTCCAAATAAAAGTCGTCCATTGTTGTTATGCCGATACCTTAACTTGGAGACTAAAATAGGAATAATCCTTATCAACTGGCTTAAAACTATAGATGATTTTTTCTCTGGATTTTCGAACTATGTCAACAAATCCCAAGCCGGCGCCGCCATCACCGGTAATTTGACCCTGACTCAATTTGTGGCGGTAGTAAGCTTTAAGCTCTGGTTGGGACATAGCATTAACCCGATCAATATAGGACCCAAGTAAACGTACCTTAGTTTTATGTACGTGGTTACCAACCGACACCGTATAGGCAAGATTATCTTTTCTTAGGCTAAAGTCAACAGAAAAATCACCGCGGTTTGATGGCAAATCATCCAAATGATGGTATACGTTTTGTAAGGTTTCTACAAGCACCTTGAACACCTTTTTCTTAGTGGATTTAGTAGTGGATTCCAATTGCAACTTGTGCTCCACCAACTCCAATATGCAATCAAACAAATTGTCCGATGCATTTCCTTTGAAGCTTAATAGGATCTCAGAGCTACTATTGGGGTCAACTCTATTTCTCATGTGCTGATGAATCAGTATTGCAAAGTAGAATTTAACCCATAGAAGATATTAAAGTTGTCAAACAATGTTTAAGCACTATCAGCAATTTACACAGCTATCCTGTAAAAAACAAAGATATTAGTAGTGGTTAATCGATCATTGATGTACCAGATGTCTCCCCTGTCTCCGCGGTTTCAGGCTGTAAGTCCTCTGCACCATGTGTCAATCTCTTTAAAGGTTTCAACAATGACATTGCCAGTATGCCGAATAACGTACAGAACACGGCAATTCCTGTAAATATTTCAAACTCCCCCCAGGATTGTGATAATTCACCAAGGGTTCCCGCTAGCTTATTTCCGAGCCCGGTCGCAGCCCAATAGACGCCCATAATTATCGCCACGTATCTTACCGGTGCAAGTTTAGTGATAAAGGAAAGAGCCACCGGAGAGGCGCACAACTCACCCACAGTATGGAATAAATAGGCCAGCAACAGCCAATACATAGCCGAGTCACCCAAGGCTTCATACTGCTTGGAAGCAGCGCTCATAAATAAAAAACCCACACCCATGATAATTACCCCCAGTGCCATTTTAAACAACGAAGAAGACTCTCTCCCCTTGAGCTTCCAACTATACCAAAATCCTGCAACACCCATAGCCAGGGTAAAAATGAAAAATGAGTTTACTGATTGAAAAACTGACGCCGGTATCTGATAAGGATCTGAAGTAAAAGTAAAAAACCTCAGTAGCAGGAACACCATGGCTAATATGGTGCCACCTATGAACCAATACCCGGACCCCGCTATCCTCTTTATTTTATGATAAATCCCCATCCCCATTAAATATGCAATTCCCGCAATGAATAAAAGATCGATGGTCATCAAAGAAGCCATACGATTGGTTTTGTCCTTGGCATAAATGTTCATTAATCCACCTGCCTGTTCAAAGGCACCCCAGAACACGATTACAATAAGAAAGCTCAATACCAGCACCAACACCCGGTCTTTTTCAATCCGGTTGAGCTCATTGTAGATAACTAGTCCAATTCCCAATGAGAAGCTTAGCAAGGTAAATAACACCCGATAACCCCAACCCTCAAAGATTAGAAATGTTAGCAGAGTTAATATTGATGAGGTAAGAATGGCCGAAAGTGATTGGAAAAATTTGGTAAAGACCGCAGGTTCCTTGGGGGTTGTGGAATCGACAGGAATTTTAATCACGTCCCCCACCCCCTTTAGGTATTTCTGACCCCATATAAAAGTGGCCTGACCAATGAACATGCCAATACCCGCCAGCCCAAACCCATAGTGCCAGTTAATATTTTCTCCTATAGAACCTACCAAAATTCCTGCTAAAAATGCCCCAATATTGATACCGATATAAAAGATATAAAAACCCTTATCACGCCTTTCATCTCCTTGTTTATACAATCCACCAACCATGGTGGAAATGTTTGGTTTCAAGCATCCCACACCCATTATGATCAGTAAACAACCGGTATAAAAGGCCCATAGTGCATCGACCGCCAGGATACCGTGACCGGAACAAAGTAGTAATCCCCCAAGCATCACCACTTTTTTCTGCCCTAACCACTTATCCGCCAGGATACCTCCCGGAACGGAAGCCACATAAACCAACATAGTATACCAACCATACATTGACAGTGCCGCCTCATTGTCCCATCCGTAACCAGGGTTGCCAGCGGTTACCGATGCTGTCAGGAAAAGTACAAACAGTGCCCTCATACCATAGTAACTGAATCGTTCCCAGAGTTCGGTAAGGAACAAAAAATACAAGCCCACAGGGTGTCCAAAAAGCTGTGGGCCGTTCATGGCGTGCTGCGGATGGTTTTGATCAATAATCTGCATATAGTAGGTGGTAGGTTAATATTGCCAGGTTAGTAACCTTCGAAAATAGCACCTGGAGTTGAGTATTGCAAGGGATCCAATATCAAGCCCGATCTTAAGTACAAAGTCACCCAGTTCAAGCTCAAGCCTGGTGATTTTTTTCATATCCGTTTTTTTTTGTTTATTGGAATGTTTTACCAGGCCAGGGCCGCACTTCAATCACTTACCTGCCTTCATGAGAATTCTTATACTCTTTACTCTACTCATACTTCCTTTGGGAATTAATGCCCAGGACCACTCCATAGACAGGCAGGCTCAAAAGGAGTTGATAACAACTAATGCTTCCGAAGTTCTTTCAGATCTAGACCAGGGTACCGGGCTGACATTTGTTAACGTTATCCGAGGATTGTTGGGGATGGCTGTCCTTATTTTAATTGCCTATATTTTTAGTAACAACCGTAAAATAATTGCCTGGAAGGTGGTGGGCGTTGGTCTTACTATTCAACTACTATTAGCTATAGGAGTGCTCCAGGTTCCCTTGATACGTAGTTTTTTCGAAATCGTAGGTGGGGTCTTTGTGGTTATTCTAAATTCTACCACTGCTGGTACCAAATTCTTATTTGGTGACCTTGCTGACACCTCTATATATGGTTTCATTTTCGCTTTTCAAGTACTTCCTACCATTATATTTTTCTCTGCAATCACTAGTCTGCTTTTCTATCTGGGGATTATACAAGTGGTGGTAAAGGCATTAGCATGGCTACTATCAAAAGCTATGAAGATCTCCGGAGCAGAAAGTTTATCCGTGGCCGGAAATATTTTTTTAGGGCAGACAGAATCTCCTTTGTTAATAAAGGCTTACCTGAAAGACATGAACCAATCTGAGATCCTATTGGTAATGACTGGAGGCATGGCGACCTTGGCTGGTGGCGTATTGGCGGCATATATTAGTTTTTTAGGAGGAGATGACCCCGCTCAGCAACTAATGTTTGCGAAACATCTGTTAGCAGCTTCAGTGATGGCCGCACCCGGTGCAGTGGTGATATCGAAGATATTGATTCCTCAAACGGAAGAAGTAGACAAGACCATCCAAGTGAGTAAAGAACAAATAGGAAATAATGCATTGGATGCCATTGCCAATGGGACCAGTGATGGACTTAAATTGGCCATAAACGTAGGTGCAATGCTACTGGTCTTTTTTGCTTTCATAGCTTTTGGAAACTACATATTAGATATGATTGGTAGCTGGACCAATCTGAATAGTGTGGTAGCAGAAGTTTCAAACGGACAATACCACAAGCTCTCCATGCAATTTATTCTGGGCTATGTCTTTGCTCCCTTAATGTGGATCATTGGAGTTGCCTCAGAAGATATTACCCTGGTGGGTCGTCTTTTAGGAGAGAAAATTGTGCTTACGGAATTTATTGGGTATGTCAGTTTATCGGAGTTACGCAGTGCAGGATCATTTAGTAATCCCAAATCAATAATTATGGCCACCTATATGCTTTGCGGATTTGCCAATGTTGCCTCCATTGGTATTCAGATTGGAGGCATTGGTTCATTAGCGCCCAATCAACGGGTATTATTATCTAGATTTGGAGTCAGGGCATTGCTTGCAGGTACGCTGGCTTCTTTGTTGTCGGCTACCTTAGTAGGAATGATACTGGGATGATCCGGGTTTAATTTCTTTTATTAATCTCGTCACGGATCTTAGCTGCCCTTTCGTAATCCTCTTTACTGAGCGCATCTTTAAGCAGATCCTGTAGTTTTTCTGTGGTAAAGTTCTTTAGATCATCAGTTCCAGCAGTTCCTGAGGCCGGCTGTTCTTCACGCTCCTTCAATACACTACCTCCCTCGTCGTTGGTTTCATCGGTCAGGATAATACCAGCCTCTGAAAGAACTGCCTCATAAGTAAAAATCGGCACCCCGAAACGGATTCCAATAGCAATAGCATCTGATGGCCTGGAGTCAATTTCCACAGTCTGTTTGGTATTGTTACAAATCAGTTTGGCAAAAAACACTCCTTCCTTTAGGTCCGAAATCAACACCTCGCTTACTTCAAACTTGAAATTATGAGCGAATGATTTGAACAGGTCATGGGTCATCGGACGATTAGGAGTAATTCGTTCAATTTCAATGGCAATAGCCTGTGCCTCAAACATTCCAATTATTATCGGCAACCGGCGATTCCCGTTTGCCTCTCCCAATACCAACGCAAATGACCCGGATTGAGATTGGCTGGATGATAAGCCTAAGATTTCAAGTTTGATCTTATCCACAGTAGTTAGAACAGTTTAAAGCTATTAAAAAATGGTCACATATCATTACTTCGATGAATTAATTGCGGCGGTCAATTTAGGCACAACTTCGAAGGCATCTCCGACGATTCCGTAGTCGGCTGCTTTAAAAAATGGAGCTTCAGGATCTTTGTTGATCACCACTATTACCTTTGAGGAATTGACTCCCGCCAAATGTTGTATTGCCCCTGATATTCCTATTGCAATATATAAACTAGGACTAACCTTGAGACCCGTTTGACCCACATGTTCATGATGCGGTCGCCATTCCATATCTGAGACCGGTTTACTACAACTAGTGGCAGCTCCCAAGGCCAATGCCAAATCCTCTATCAAGTGCCAATTCTCCGGACCCTTGAGCCCTCGGCCACCGGAAACCACTATATCCGCCTCTGGTAACAGTATTTCTCCCGTTGCCCGATCTGTTGAGGTAATAGTCACTTTAAAATCTTGCTGGTTCAATTCTGGATTAAACTGCTCCACCTGAGCAGATTCTCCATCGGTTTTAAGTTCGATCGCATTCTTATTCAACGTCAGTATCCTGCGATCACTGTTGAGTTTCATATGAGCAAATGCTTTGCCGGAATAAATACTTCTCTTTACTTTGAAACCATCACTAGTGTCTGGAAGCTCCACTACATTTGAGCCGATGCTGGCATTGGACAATACCGACACCCTGGCGGCTACTGCATCACCTAATGCAGATTTGGCCAAAACCAGAGTATCTGCATCAGACTGCTCCAGGGCTTGTGCCCATACACTGGCATAGGCCTGTATAATACCCTGATCCAATTGAGCAGAAGAAGCGTGTAAAACCTTATCTGCACCATTGGTTCCTAAAGTTTCCAGTTCTGTGGCCTGGAAGCTTCCCAGCGCCAGTGCTACTACTGGAGATTGCTCCATCGCCGCAGCATAGCTGACAGCTTCTCTGGATGAGTTTTTTATTTTACCCTGGTCCCCTTCCACAAAAACAAGAATAGACATAAACGTTATGTTATCTGTATGTTATCTATAGTACTTTTGCCTCATTTTTCAATAATGTCACTAACTCCTCAACCTGATCGGCACCTATCATTTTCACGGAACCTTTAGCTGGAGGAAGCTGAAATTTCAAAGTCGAAGTTCTGCTTTCCGAGTCTATAGGTGCCACAATCTCTAAGGGTTTAGAACGAGCGGACATAATACCTCTCATATTTGGGATTTTCCATTCGGCAATGGGTTCCTGGCAACCAGCAACTAATGGTAGCGGCACTTCAACCAGTTCCTTACCTCCTTCGATTTCTCTGGCCATGTGGGCAACTCCATCTTCAATGATAAGTTTCATTACCGGTGAAATAGATGGGATATTCAGTAAAGCTCCTACCATTCCATGGACCTGACCTCCATTGAAATCGATGGATTCCCTGCCCATGAGAATAAGGTCATATTCATGCTCTTTGGCAACGGCGGCAATTTGTTGGGCAACATGGTATGAATCTTCCCCCTGAACGTTAACTCTGATGGCATTATCCGCACCAATTGCCAGAGCTTTTCGGATAGTTGGATCCGCTTCCGGCCCACCTACATGTAAAGCAGTAATAGATGCTCCAAGTTCTTCTTTAAGTTCGACGGCTCTGGCCAATGCGTAGTCATCATAAGGACCTATTATATACTGTACTCCGTTGCTGTCAAATTTCGTGTGGTCATCTGTAAATGCAATCCGGGAAGTAGTATCAGGTACATGGGTAATGCATACCAGTATTTTCATACTAATGAGTGTGTGAATTATTGTTGGGTTTGAAGATACTCAATTATTAAAAAAGCGCGGAGTCCATTGTTAATAAACTATGAGAAAGTTACCACCAATTGGTCCAGGTGCAGAGGATTGCACATTATATTCATGGATTCTACATTTGGTCTAAAAAGGCGCAGGAGTGGCATCGTCATCATCAGGCCCTTCCTTGGGGTCCTTAGGATTACTCTTACTGCTTAGAGTTATGGTATTTGATGTTTGAAATTCACCTGAAATACCAGCAGTGGATGGCAGATTATGTCCTCGGGCCACCGGTTTAAAATTGAAATCCAGGTCGGTGAATTTTGTGTATTTGCCAATAAATTTCAACTGCGCCGTATCCAGGGAACCGTTTCGATGTTTTGCTATGATCATTTCTCCCAAACCATGGGTCGGTTGGCCATTCTCATCTTCAGTAATACCGTAATATTCGGGTCGATACAGGAACATAACTAAATCAGCATCCTGCTCAATCGATCCGGACTCTCTTAAATCTGAAAGCTGAGGCCGCTTGTCCCCTCCCCTGGTTTCCACCGCACGGCTAAGCTGAGATAAAGCCAGCACCGGTATATCGAGTTCTTTGGCTATGTTTTTCAGAGACCTGGAAATTAAAGCAATTTCTTGTTCCCTGTTTCCACTATTCCCTCTGGTGCTATCTCCTGTCATTAGTTGTAGATAATCTACAATTATCAATTTTACCTGGTGCTGTGCCTTTAGCCTTCTACACTTGGCTCGTAGCTCCAATATTGACAATGCAGGTGTATCATCAATAAATATAGGGGCATTACTCAGTTTGGCTGTTTTATGTACCAACTGCTCCCATTCGTAATCTGCCAGAGTTCCTTTCTTTATCTTATCACCTTCCAGTTCTGCTTCGGCAGATATAAGTCTGTTCACTAGTTGCACATTTGACATCTCCAATGAAAAAATTGCTACCGGGTGATTGAAGTCCACTGCAGCGTTTCTCATGGCGGAGACCACAAATGCGGATTTACCCATACCCGGTCGGGCTGCGATAATCACCAGGTCCGAATTCTGCCAACCCGAAGTAATCCGATCCAGTGAGGTGAACCCACTGGGAACACCGGTAAGCCCATCTTTATGGTCCTTTCGAGCTTCCAATTCATTCAACGCCTCACGCATGATTGAGCGCATATCTGCATAGTTCCTGCGAACGTTGGATTCAGACACTTCAAACAAGGCCTGTTCGGTACGGTCCAATAACATGAAAGCATCAGTAGTGTCTTCAAAGGCTTCTTTTTGTATCTCCGAAGAGATTCTGATTAACTCCCTTTTGATCGCCTGTTCGGCAACTATCCTGGCATGGAACTCAACATTGGCGGCACTATTTACCCTACTGGTCAATTCGGTCAGGTAATATGCTCCTCCAACAATCTCAAGTTTTCCAAGTTCTCTCAATTGATTGGCAACCGTTAACATGTCAACGGGTTCCGAATTATTAAAAAGGTCGACTATCGCTTGATAGACTTCCTTATTGGCATCTTTATAAAAACTTTCTGGTTTTAGGATGTCAATTACCGTGGTAAGTGCGTCCTTCTCCAACATTAGTGCTCCTAACACGGCCTCCTCCAGGTCCACTGCCTGAGGAGGCAACTTTCCTAAATTTCCCGCAAAATCCGTTATGAAGCTTTTTCTTGTTTTCCTTCCCAGGATCGTCGATCTTTCTGATTCCATTTACGCGCAGTATCTTATTGAACTCTTCTGATGCAAACCTAATGAAAACAAGTGATTCGTTTTCAACACTTTTTAAGTGGAATTATCCACAATTTGGAGCTGATTGTATACAGATGTAATTTAGTTATCCACAAGGATATCCACAATATAAAGGTTCAATACATTTGTGACTTTTTAATTTTGTTCTAATTTTATAGCCAATATCCGAATGATCACAAAAGAGTCAAAGATACATTTCATCGCTATAGGTGGATCAGTGATGCACAGCCTGGCCTTGGCGCTTCATCAATTGGGTGTCATAGTAACGGGATCAGATGATATGATCTTTGAACCGTCTAAAGGTCGCCTGAATTCAAAGGGACTGCTACCTGAAGATGTCGGCTGGAGTCCCGGCAGGATTCATAAGGGTCTGGATGCCGTGATTCTTGGAATGCATGCCAAGGAAGACAATCCAGAGCTAGCCAGAGCCAGGGAATTGAATGTGCCGGTATATTCCTATCCTGATTTCATCTATCTGCAATCTATGAACAAGCAAAGGATAGTGATTGCCGGAAGCCATGGAAAAACCACCATCACATCCATGATCATCCATGTATTAAATTATTGGAAAAGATCTTTTGATTACGTAGTGGGCGCTCAACTGGAAGGGATTGAAAATACTGTAAAACTGAGTGATGACCCAATCATTATCATCGAAGGAGATGAATACTTGACTTCCGCTATAGATAAAACTCCCAAGTTTTTAAAGTATCAGCATCATATCGGCCTGGTCAGTGGCGTTGCCTGGGATCATATCAATGTTTTTCCGACCATTGATGAATATGTTAAACAATTTGATCTCTTTGCCGATGCCACTCCTAAAGCTGGCAGCCTCATTTATTGTGAAGAGGACGATCTGGCTACGGTAATTTGTGGCAAACAACGCATGGATGTTGCTTCCATTCCATATCAAGAACATTCATCCATAATTGATAATGAACACACTTTTCTTCAAACCGACCATGGACCGATTGCGGTCCAGGTGTTTGGAAGACATAATATGCAAAATTTTAGTGGTGCCAGATCGGTGCTATTAAAAATTGGAATCACCGAGGAACAATTCTACCAGGCAATACCTTCTTTTAAAGGCGCCAGAAATCGATTGGAGCTGGTGAAAAAAAATAGTTATACAGCGATTTTTAAAGACTATGCCCATGCACCCTCCAAATTGGCAGCAACCACTAAAGCACTCAAAGAGCAGTTTCAAGATCGAATGTTAGTGGCCTGCATCGAACTTCATACCTATAGCAGTCTCAATAAAAAATTCCTTGGTCAGTACAGTGATTCTTTTGAGTCCGCTGATCAACCGATAGTATATTACAATCCTCAAATTATCGCGCATAAAAACCTGGAACCCATCACCAAGGAAGAGGTAAAAGCAGCTTTTAATCGCAAGGATCTGTTGGTCTTTGATGATATAAACGAGCTCGAGCATTTTCTACTTAAGCAGAATTGGGAAGGTAAAAACCTGCTCATGATGAGTTCAGGAAATTACCATAACCTCAGTATTAAAGTGTTAAGCGACGCGATTCTTCAGGATAGCTAGCATCCACCACCTATGACCTTACATTTGAAAAAACCACTGGCAGTTTTTGATCTGGAAACTACAGGTACAGATATTGTTGACGATCGTATAATTGAGATCAGCATAGTAAAAATACTACCGGATGATACTCAGAATACCAAAACACTGCTGATTAACCCGGGTATTGCAATCCCAGCGGCTTCAAGCATGATCCACGGAATTTATGACCAGGACGTAAAAAATGCCCCAACTTTTAAACAAGTTGCCAAAGACTTGAGTGAGTTTTTTAAAGGATGCGACCTTGGAGGCTTCAGTATTATAAGATTTGATGTTCCCATTCTGGTAGAAGAGAAGAGTTTTTGAGGGTGGATATTGATTTCGATCTTAAGAATAAAAAATTAGTTGATGCTCAAAGGATATTTCATTTAATGGAAAAGAGAAACTTGGCGGCAGCTTATAAGTATTACTGCAATAAAAGTCTGGACAATGCCCATAGTGCCGAGGCTGATACCATGGCCACCATGGAAATTATTCAGGCTCAGGTTGACCGCTATGAAGGACAACAAGTAGTCGATAACCTTGGCAGGGAGTTGGGCACAGTGGAGAACAACGTACAATCTTTGGCCAATATCACTCACAGCAAAATGGTGGATCTTGCAGGGAGGTTTGTTTTGAACACAGAAAATGTAGAAGTATTCAACTTCGGCAAATACCGGGGAAAACCAATTGTGGAGATTCTTAAGAAAGAGCCGCAATACTACGATTGGATTATGAATGGGAGGTTTCCCCGGGACACCAAAAGAAAATTAACTGAAATTAAACTTCGCACATTTAATCGTTAGTCATATCGGAAATTTTTTTATTAAAATAGTCGTGAGTAATTTCGTGGCTTTTCGACCCCATCGTTTGATTTGACTTATGTCTAAGACCATCATTGTATCCAACAGGTTACCCGTCAATGTAACCAAAGAGAATGGAAAACTGCATCTTAAAGGCAGTATAGGGGGTCTGGCAACAGGATTGGGCTCTATTTACAAGCAAGGCAACAACTTATGGATTGGATGGCCCGGTCTACTAATCAATCAGAGCAATGAAAGAATCAACGTCACTGAGATACTAAAGGATGAGAACATGCATCCTGTCTTTCTTGCTCAGGAAGAAATTAAGAATTATTACGAAGGTTTTAGCAACGAGACCCTATGGCCCATCTTTCATTATTTTAGCCAATACTCCGTATACAAAGAGATCTATTGGGAGTCCTATGTTAAGGTTAATCAGAAATTCTGTGAGGAAGTAATAAACTTTGTTGAAGCCGGGGATACTTTATGGATTCACGATTATCAATTGTTGTTGCTTCCGGAAATGGTGCGCCATAAATTACCGGACCTTAGTATTGGGTTTTTCCTGCATATTCCATTCCCGAGTTATGAGATGTTCCGCTTATTACCTTGGCGAAGAGAGTTGTTAAACGGCATGTTAGGGTCGGACCTGGTGGGATTTCATACCTACGATGACATGAGGCACTTCCTTAGCTCGGTAAGCAGGCTTGCTGGGTTTGGATATTCAACCGGGCAGGTAAATATGCCTGATAGAAAAGTGATAGTGGATGCATTCCCTATGGGAATTGACTACAAGAAGTATGCGGAAGCAGCGGCCTCGCCGCAATCCATTGAACGCGAAGCACGCTACCGGACTTCCCTGGGAGATCAACAACTTGTGCTATCAATAGACCGATTGGACTATTCCAAAGGACTCCCTCAAAGGCTAATGGCATTTGAAAAATTTTTGCATGAGTATCCTGAATTTAAGGAAAAAGTGTCCCTGGTGATGCTGGTGGTACCCTCAAGGGACCGTGTAACCAAATATCAAGAACTGAAAGAGGAAGTTGATTTACTGGTAGGACGTATCAACGGTCAGTTTGGAAGGATTAACTGGACTCCAATACACTATTTCTACAGATCATTACCGCTGGAAGCTTTAAGTGGATTCTATAGGATGGCCCATGTTGCATTGGTTACCCCTATGCGTGATGGGATGAATCTTGTTTGTAAGGAGTTTATTGCCAGTAAACTGGACAAAAAGGGAGTACTAATCTTAAGTGAAATGTGCGGGGCGTCTAAAGAGCTTTCCGAAGCTATTCTAATTAACCCCAATGATATTAACGCCATGGTTCAGGCACTTTACAAGGCTTTAACCATGCCGGAGGAAGAGCAGATCGCTCATATTGAAGTCATGCAAAAATCACTGCAACGTTATAATATCCATCACTGGGTAAATATGTTCATGGAGCGGCTTGAGGAAATCAAAACCAGTCAGAAAAGCTTAGCCACTAAATATCTTGATCAAAAAACCATCGACAACGTCAGCATGAAAATGGAGAAAGCCCACAAAAGGTTGTTCTTCCTGGATTATGACGGGACCTTGATCCCATTTAGTGACACTCCTGAAAAAGCAATACCCGACCATGAGTTGTTGAAACTTCTAGAGGACTTAACCGACGACCAAAGGAATCAGGTAGTTATCATCAGTGGGCGTGATCGCAAATCATTGGAAGGCTGGTTGGGACATCTGAACCTGGACTTCATTGGTGAGCATGGGGTGTGGCTCAAAGAACGCGGTTCCAATTGGCGTACTTTAACCCGGTTAAGTGGAAAATGGAAGACTGAAATACGATCTGTCCTGGAATTGTACGTAGACCGCACACCCGGTTCCTTTATCGAAGAGAAAGATTACTCACTGGTATGGCATCACCGAAAAGTTGAAACAGGATTAGGAGAACTCAGAACCAGAGAGCTTAATAGCCACTTAAATTACTTGTCGTCTAGTATGAACCTACAGGTGCTGGAAGGTGATATGGTAGTGGAGATTAAAAGTGCCCAGGTGAACAAAGGCCGGGCCGCCCATCAATGGATAGAAGACTTTCCCTCAGATTATATTATAGCCATTGGAGACGACTGGACGGATGAAGACACCTTTAAAGCAATGCCTGAGGATGCTTTGACCATAAAAGTAGGTAGTACCTCAAGCGTCGCCAAATACAATTTAATATCACCGGAGGAAGTCAGACAATTTTTAAGGCAACTTTGTTAGTTTTTAGTTTTTAGTTGTTAGTTGTTAGTTGTTAGTTGTTTTCTCAAAAAAGAGCATCTGAACGGCCGGTGGTAGTATCTGGAGCCCCGGTAACCAATAGTCCGATTCTCTACTATAAAAAATTAGGCCGATCTAATTTCTTGGCTATTCTATAAGCTGCATTCACCAACCCTACATGGCTATAGGTTTGAGGGAAATTTCCCCATTGACTACCAGTGGCAGCGTCCACATCCTCGCTCAACAATCCCAAGTGATTGCCGTATTGTAGCAATGACTCGAATTTTTCAATGGCATCATCGACCCGTCCCACGGCAGCCAAGGTTTCTACATACCAGAAGGCACAAATTAAAAATGTAGTTTCCGGCACCCCAAAATCATCCTGGTGTTTATATCTGTAAAACAAGCCATTTTCGGATTGAAGTTCTGCTTCTAAGTTTTCGAGGTGTTTTCTGGCTTTCTCAGTAGATGGGTCCAAATAGTTCATTAATATCAACTGTAAAGAACTGGCATCTAAATTGGGTGTGCCCACTGCCTGAGTATAAACGCCACGTTTTGAATCATAGCACCCTTCCAGTTTGGCGATGGACCGTTCCCTTAAATCCAATGCTTTTTGAGCCATATCTTTGTCGCTTAATTCCCTGGCAATATTCAAAGCCGCGCAGGTTCCTGCCCAATGGAATAAAAAAGTGTAACAATGATATTGACTGATGTCACGAAACTCCCAGAGACCTGCGTCTTTATCATCCATGGTAGAATCGATGCTTTCCAATATTTGATAAATCATCTTTCGCGATTCGGTCCTTTCGCTTAGAATGAAACGCCTGTCAGCATACACTGGCAAAAGAGAAACCAACACCTGACCATAAACATCGTTTTGTATGTGTTCATAGGCCTGATTTCCTATCCGCACTGGCTTATTTTTTCCCATATACCCCTTAAGATCGAGGGTTTTTTCTACCAGATCCGCTTTGCCACTCACCGAATACATGGGCTGCAGACGGTGCTGCGATTTCAAGGTAATATTGGCGATATAATGGAAGTATTTATCGAGTTCCTCAAAATGCCCGATGTTGTTAAAGGCATTTAGAGTGTAATAAGTGTCCCGAAGCCAGCAATACCGGTAGTCCCAATTCCTGCCGGCACCAGGCGATTCGGGAAGACTGGTAGTACTTGAAGCAATAATAGCCCCGGTGTCCTCATACTGGTGGATCTTTAATACCAAAGCCGAACGAATCACCTGGGCCTGATAAAAATTCCCAATTGAACTCCGTTTGACCCAAGTCCTCCAATAGTTCATGGTCTTCGATAAGAAAGCTTCAGCGGTACTTTCCAGTGGAGCCTCCAATGGGGTACCATAAGTGAGTACCAGGTATTTAGTCTCATTCAAAACAAATGGCTGGTACTCTAGCAAATAACTGAAACTAATATTGGTGTTTAGCCTGAGCTCATCCTCCAGGCCGAAAAATTTAAGGTGGTTACTACCTTGTATTCGTTGTAGTCTCTTCTCTCCGTAAGAGGCCACCGGCTTGCATGTTGCCTTCACCTGGGGATTTCCAGATAGACGCTCGATCTTCCGTACCAGCATTAAAGGTTTATAGTATCGCTCATATTGGTAAAACCGGGGGGCGAAATCCGTCACCAGGTATGCCCCCTCTGAATAGCTTATCTCAGTACAAAGAATATTGGTATTCTCAATATAGTATTGCTTGGTTTGGTATGTTTCGGTGGGTGGAAGCAATGAGAAAGAACCTCCCTTTACCTCATCCAGCAAACTCCCAAAAACGAAGCTGTCATCAAACCTGGGCCAACACATCCAATTGATATTTGTGTTGCTTTCAACATGTGCTATGTAGGCACAGTTTCCTATTACCCCGGTATTGTATGTGTGCTTCTTCATCTACTTGATTACTAAAATTATCACTAAGATCAATTAAAATTGCTAAGATTAAAATATTTTTAATTACACTCAATGGCACCCGGGTGTGCTTTTTGAGTAAAAATGGTTTAATAAGTGAAAATATCATTTAATTTTGCTGTCAAATTGGTCGATGAAAATATTAGCAGTAGGTCGAAATTACGCAGCGCATATTGAGGAACTGAACAATGAAAGACCGGAAGCCCCGGTAGTGTTTTTTAAACCTGATACCGCTGTGTTAAGAAATAATGAGCCGTTTTATTACCCTGAGTTCTCAAATGAGGTTCATTTTGAAGTTGAGATAATTCTGAAAATTAGTAAAACCGGAAAGCACATTCAGGAAAAATATGCCTCCACATACTACCGTCAAATTGGTATAGGAGTTGATTTTACTGCCCGGGACCTCCAGCAGCATGCTAAAAAGAAAGGGCTTCCATGGGCCCTGGCCAAAGGTTTTAACAATTCTGCTCCAATATCCAGTTTTTATCCGATAGATCATTTTGGAGATATCCATAACCTGAACTTTGGTCTGGAAATTGATGGGCAGGTACGTCAAAAAGGGAATACCAGCAAGATGTTGTTTAGTTTTGATGAAATCATTTCCTATATCTCCAGATTTTTTACCCTTAAAAAGGGTGATATTGTTTTTACCGGAACACCTGAAGGTGTAGGACCTGTTAATATTGGCAACCGGTTAAGCGCTTTTATCGAAGACCAAACCCTATTGGACTTTGAGGTTAAATAACATACTAACATTCTTTTTGATCCTCTGCCCTTGCCTTGGATGGGGACAAGCAATGGAATCTTTTGGACCATCTCAACCTGAAGGGTATTATATTTTTCCCATTCGTACCGGCAATCAAAATTATCTTTCAGGAACTATGGGTGAATTACGATCCAACCATTTCCATGCGGGCATTGACATTAAAACCCTGGGAGTGGAAGGTCTGGAAGTATACGCCAGTTCTGGCGGTCATATCAGTAGAATCAAAATATCCTCGGGAGGATATGGCAACGCATTATATATTCTTCACCCCAATGGAACCACTACCGTATATGCCCACCTTCAAAAATTCAACCAGGCCATTGCTGAATATGTAAAAAAAGCACAATACCAAAATAAATCGTTCGAAATAGAGCTCTATCCTGAAAAAGAGGAATTTCCCGTTAAAAAAGGAGACCTGATAAGTTATTCTGGAAATAGTGGTTCCTCAGCGGGAGCACACCTGCATTTTGAAATCAGGGACAATCAACAGAGGCCATTAAACCCATTGAAAAATCGGTTCCCGGAAATACGGGACAACATTGCTCCGGTGGTACGAAAAATAGCATTTCGGACCATGGACAAAAACAGCCGGATAAATAACCAGTATGGACGTTTTGAATTCAGCGTGATAAAAAAAGGCACAAATTATACCCTGCCGGTACCGATTTCTGCTTATGGAAATATTGGCATAGAGATACTGACATACGATAAGTTAAATGGCGCAAATAATCGCAATGGAGTTCCATGCATGGAGTTGAATTTTGATGGAGATCAGGTGTTTCACCAAAACCTGGATCGTTTTAGATTTTCAGAGACCAGGAGCATTTTGATACACACCGATTATCAAACCGCTCAGCAACAAGGACAGAGATTTGTAAAAATGTATGTGGACCATGGCAACCACCTGCCGTTCTATGAAACTAACCACTCCAAAGGGATCATAAAAATCGCTAAAGACTCCACCCATAAAGTGCAAATGAGCCTATGGGATATTTATAATAACAATACCCAGGTGGTATTCGATATACAAGGAACTGAACCAGAAAGTAAACTGTCATTGACCAACTATAAGGGCCCCTCTGAGATCTCCTATCACTTAGTAAACAATAATCTGGTAGTTAAAGCACCGATCATTAACCAGGAAATTCCATGTGCCTACGTTTATTCAAATCGATTACGCCATCAGCTTGATCACGACTACTCAGTAAATCAGACAGCGGTGTTTTTATGGGATATGGACCAGGGGTTGCCTGATTCACTGCTATATGATGACCAGAAGATAATTTTTAATTATAAAGCACTATTGCCAGGAGTAGCTACATTTAACTATTATGGAGAGCGCATTGAATTACATGTTCCGGGTAAGGCACTGTTTGACACGGTTTTTCTAACCACCGATCATAAAGTAGATTCGAGCACACTACAGGAACGATTCACTATTTGCCAGGACATCTATCCTATCAGGAAGAATATCGATATTACATTAAAACCCATTTTGGACTATCCTGACCCTATGAGAACTGCTGTATATGCCCTGGATAAAAGAGGCAATCCATCTTATAGCGGTGGTAGTTGGGAAGGAAAAAAGATTAAATTCAAAACCCGTAACTGGGGAACTTTTACTTTATTGGCAGATACGGTAATGCCAGAAATAAAACCACTAATTTTGAATTCCGATAGACTGGTGTTCAGGATAAAGGATTCTTTAAGCGGGATAAAAAAATATGAATTGGAGATGAACGGTAACTGGATATTGATGAGGTACGATTCAAAGAAGAGTCTTATACGATCCGAGAAACTTGATCCCAAAATACCTTTTAAAGGGACATTGCAATTGAAAGTAACTGACAATGCCGGCAATGTAAAAAATTATAGCACCCATTTATAACTTAATAAAGCATGAACCAAACAGCCGAAAAAAACATAGCCACCACCGTCGAGGAATTGCAGGGGATATCAAGTCAGGTGCGCCGGGATATTGTAAGAATGGTCCACGCCTGTCAATCTGGACATCCCGGTGGATCGCTAGGGTGTACAGAAATATTTGTTGCCCTGTATTTTAAGGTGCTCAATCATCATTCGGATTTCAATATGATAGGAGAAGGGGAAGATATGTTCTTTCTTTCCAATGGTCATCTTAGTCCGGTTTGGTATAGTGTGCTGGCACGCAGTGGATATTTTCCATTGGAGGAATTGGCAACATTTCGAAAAATTGATTCCAGATTACAGGGACATCCGGCCACTGAAGAAGGCCTGCCAGGGATCAGAATAGCCTCCGGATCCCTGGGACAGGGTCTATCTGTGGCCATTGGCGCAGCCCAGGCGAAAAAAATGAGCAATGACACCAGCAAAGTGTATGTTTTAATGGGAGACGGAGAACAGCAGGAGGGGCAAATATGGGAAGCAGCCATGTATGCAGCACACTATGGAGTTGATAATCTGATTGCCACCTTGGATTACAACGGTCAGCAAATCGATGGTCCTGTGAACGAGATCATGTCATTGAAGAATATAAAAGCCAAGTGGGAAGCATTTGGCTGGGATGTAATTGAAAGTCAGGGCAATGACTTCGAAAGTCTTCTACCTGCCCTGGACCAGGCCAGTGCCCGCTCGGGAAACGGCAAACCAATAATTAACATAATGACTACGGAAATGGGTTACGGAGTAGACTTTATGGTGGGTACTCATAAATGGCACGGAATTGCCCCCAATGACGAACAGTTGTCATTGGCCCTGGAACAATTGGAGGAGACATTAGGAGATTATTAGTGGTAAATCTTAGGTATGAGAGCCAAGCTTTCATGGTTAGTAATTCTAGCCCTTTTCTACTCACTGACCTCAGAAGGTCAAAAGCAATATCAAGAAATTCCTGAAAAAACCAGGATACTCTTTCTGCTTGATGGGTCAGGAAGCATGTTGGGTAAATGGGAAGGCACTACCCGTATGGGAGCGGCGAAACGATTATTATCGGAGCTGGTTGACTCACTTCGCAGTGATACCCAGGTGGAATTGGCGTTGCGTGTCTATGGACATCAATTTCATCGAAGACTACAAAATTGTAAAGACACTAAACTCGAAGTAGCATTTCGACAGAACAACCACGATGCCATTATCCGGAAGCTGCGGGAATTAACTCCCCAGGGAACTACACCTATCTCCTACTCTTTACAGGAACTGGCAAAGGATTTCCCTAATGACGATGCCTTCCGAAATATAGTGATAATTATTACCGATGGATTGGAGTCATGCGATGGGGACCCCTGTGCAGTTTCCAGAGTGCTTCAAAAGAAACAAATTTTTTTAAGACCATTTGTAATCGGTCTTGGCATGAATAAAAGCTTTGATGAACAATTCGACTGTCTTGGAAGATTCTTTGATGCTGCCAATATTCAGGACTTCCACAGGGTATTAAACAACACACTAGAGCAAACATTAAAACAAACCACCGTCAGTGTGGAATTATTGGATACTAACGATGCCCCCAAAGAAACAGATGTGAATGTTACCTTTATGAACAGGATCACCGGCCAGTCGGCTTTCGAGTTTGTTCATTACCGGGACCGGCTGGGAAGACCGGATAGCGTTATTGTAGATGCGGTATTGCTGTATGATGTAATCGCAAACACCATACCTCCGGTAACTAAAAGAAATGTTCTTTTAAAAGGTGGTCAACACAATATTGTATCATTAAAAACACCCCAGGGAT
>QIEB01000172.1 GCA_003229495.1 Flammeovirgaceae bacterium | reverse complement strand
GGAGTAGGACCAATAGCCACTATGCTCAATATCAATAGGGGAAACAATTTTATCACCCTCACTTCTCATGCTACCAAGTCAAGGGGATTAAACAACTATATTGTGAATCATCCGGAGGGTGGTCCCAATCATCCCAATGCAAAGCTGAAATGGGCGCTGGGAGATGTAATAACATCTACCATCAATACCGCAAACGGGGAAACCATCATTGTTACACATGATACCAACCTACCAAAACCCTATTCCCTGGATTTTGAAGTGCAAGGAACCAAAGGATTGACGGAATTCGATATGCACACAAAGCGTATTTATGTTGACGGGATCAGTAAACATGATGAGTGGGAAAAGATGGACGACTGGCTGACCAAGTATGATCATCCCCTATGGAAAAAATATGGCGAGTATGCCGAAGGTTCCGGCCATGGAGGTATGGACTTTTTTGTTGATCATGCATTTGTTGAAACCGTTAAGAGAAAAGCACTGCCACCTTTGGATGTGTACGATGCTGCAGCCTGGAGCGCAATTACCCCGCTTTCTGAAAGGTCCATTGCAGAAGGGAATGCCCCGCAGTATTTTCCTGATTTTACCCGGGGAAGATGGATTAAAAGAAAGCCTGTTTTTGCACCAGGTGATGAGTATTAACCGCGGTATTCAAGTTTGTGGTAAAGGGAAATGCCAGGAGTTAGCCTGACCATCGGGATGATGCTCATTTACCAACCCCAGCTCAATGGGAAATTAACCAGATCACTAATCTTGACTTTTTGGTTGGTTTCAATTGATTGAACAGCGGCGATCCCAATAAGACTGGACATTAAGCCGGCCCTGGAACCTGCTACTTGATTGAGGGTATCGGGCTGATTGGGTAAAAACAATTTATCCCTAAGTTTCTTGTCGGCGCCACCATGCTCACCGGTACTTTTTGGTATGGACCAGGCTTTGGTGCCTTTAAAACTTTTGGTAATTCTGAAATCAGCGGCTACATCTACCTCCCAGGGTTGTCGGTGGTAATTTCGCACTTCCAACCTGCCTTGCTCACAATTAAAAGCAATCATCTGTCCCTCATAAGGCATATAGGCATTCAGACTATAACTCAAAAGAACTTCATTGGCATATTTAACTTCCACGGTCATGGTATCGTAGGTATCAATATCATTATCCCAAACACATCCATCCCTTAAGTAACCATCTTCATTTTCTCCTTCCAGATAAAGATCCTTACTTTCATATTTATTGATATCCCAGTAGAAGTCACACTGTTCCTTAAACTGACAAGTTCTGCAGTTACGGGCCCGAAAAGAGTGGTTCTTCCCGTAAAACGCCACTTTACCAAAAGCATTAACCGTATCTGGTTCTGAGTCCAGCCACCAGTTCATTTGATCAAAATGATGGGAAGCCTTGTGGACCAACAGACTACCGGAATACCTTTTTTTTCCGTGCCAACGCCTGAAATATGAGGCACCATGGTCCACATCCAGATATTCCTGATATTCAGCAGAAATAACCCTTCCTAATTCTCCGGAAGAAATGATTCGTTTAATTTCTTCAGTACTATTGCCAAAACGAGCATTGAATGTGGTGGTTATTTTTTTCCCGGTCCGCTTTTCCATATCTACAATTTCCTGGCCTTGTTGCGCCTCAGTGACCAGTGGTTTTTCACTGAGCACATCACATCCCAGTTCCATTGCTTTGCTGGCATAAGTTGCATGGAAACAATCAGTGGTAGTGATAACCACGGTATCGGGTTGTGTTTGGCTGATCATCTTTTCGAATTCTGAAGAGTGATAGATAGGCGCCTTGGTGTCAATGACTTTTTTTGCATAGACCAGTCTTGACATATTGATATCACAAAGGGCCACCATTTCCAAATGATCACCGTACTCCTGCGCTATTGGTTTACCCCAGGCATAGGTTCCTCTGACCCCTGTCCCCACCAGGGCATATTTCTTCTTTTGAGTCTCTCCCACTTTGATAGTTGCGGCCGAGCCCATCAAAGGTGCTATTAGCGGCGTAACAGCTGCCCTGGAGGTTTTTTCGATAAATTTTCTCCTGTCAATTATGTTGTTTGACTTTTTCATGTCACAATATGGTTACCATTTGCGTATTGTACAACCATAAGCGCTTCCTGCTATTTCATTAGTGCCCCTATTTGCTTCCATGTAATCAATTGAATGTTTTCCTCTTTTAGGATTTTTCGACAAGTCTCGCTGGTAAAAAAATCAAAATCTTGTTGACGCCAATGGGCCCCGTAATTAGGATGATCATTGGTAACCGCCCGCATTTCATCATTGTCATAGGCTAAATGAATCAACAACACATTAACCCCAGCGGGTAAAAAACGCAAGGTATTGCTGTAAAACTCTTCCATTCCATCCTGATAGTTTTCGGGCAAGGCCATGTGTACCTGATCAATCAACAAGGTATTTTCTGGCAAAGATGGTTTTGCACCTGGAAACATTCCCAGAACATTGGGACTGATCATAACCGGAATTTTGTATTCAAGACCCAGTTTGAGATAAATGGAAAAGAACTTTTCATTGAACAAACTGCCCATGTGAGAGTCCAGATGTGTTGGTCTCAAACCAGCTGCCAGGGAACGTTCTATTTGGGCCCTAATTTCTTTTTCCACTTCTTCAACGCTGGCATGTGAAATCACTTCTTCTACATTATTATAAAAGTATCCCTGTTCATTGACCAGACCGGGCACTTGATCAGGTGCAGTAACAGGGCCCCATTTCAGAAGATCCCATTCAGCAGTCAGGGTCAGATGTAATCCGAGATCAGCTTCCGGATGTTGTTGGGCCCACACAACCATTTCATTGAACCAGGGAGCTGGAACCATTATACTTCCTGAGTTAACCATTCCTTTTTCAAAGGCATCGAAGGTGGCCTGATTTTCCGAATGAGCTACCCCCAAATCGTCTGCATGTAGGATCAGAAGCTTGGTGTCTTCCGGATAGCCAAGTTGTTGAGCCAGGGATTGCCCCCGCATTGGAGGTATACACATAATATATAATAAAGTAATGGCGGCGAGTATTTTCATAGTAAAATATTTCCGGGTACCAATATCCATAGAGATATCGATGAAGAAGAATAGTTAACTCAAGATAATTAACTTTAATTATTTCAACTAATCATTGGGAAAATGGTTTGTATATGGGAAATGGCAAAATAAGGTATTTGTCAGGAAATCATTATTTTAGGAACACATAAATCTCGGGCTCTGAAACCACACCCTAAGTTTTGAATTATAAGTTAGTTAATGTTAACAGTCCTCTAACCAGACGGTCCACATGTTTTTGGGATTTTGAAACCATATGTGATATTAGCTGGTTAATTGTTCTTATCCTGATAGGTTTTGGAAGTTGTAACCCTATTCCACCTTCTGAGGCCACTACCAACATACCAGACCCTAAGTTCCAATGGCAAATATCCACACCGGAGGCGATGGGTATGTCTACAAAAATGCTTGAGGATCTCCAGCAAGATCTTGAAAGAAGAGGGACCAAAAAGTTGCTGATAATTAAAAATGACCAAGTCATTTATCAGTGGTTTGCAAAAGGTTTTGAAGATTCTGTAAAGACTCATTACACCGCTTCCATGGCCAAGGCCCTGGTTGGCGGCATGTCCTTGCTGGTAGCGTTGGATGATGGTCTATTATCTCCGGATATGCCCGTATGCACCTTGGTGCCTGAATGGAAAAATGATCCTCAAAAGTCAAAGATCACCATCAGGCAATTGGCCACCCATACCTCAGGACTTGATGATGCCGAAGTTAGCTCGGAAATACAACAACAATTAAAAGCTAAGGGGATTGGTACCCATATGGAATTGCCAGGGTGGAAAGGGCAGTTCTGGAGACAGGAGCCAGACCCTTTTAGTGTCTCCCGCGACTCTGCTAAGGTGCTATTCACTCCCGGAAGCCACTTTAGCTATAGCAATCCCGGTGTTGCCATGTTAACCTATGCTGTAACTGCCTCCTTGGGGAATTCAGCCTATTCCGATATACGGTCTTTACTACAGGAGCGTATCTATCACCCCATTGGCATTGGGGAAAAGGAAATAGCTATTGGGTATGGGAAAAAATATCAGGAGAAAGGTCTGGCCCTGGTACCTAGTTGGGGTGGTGGAAGCAGTACGGCCAATGCTGTGGCCAGGATAGGCCGATTGATGCTTCAAGGTGGAAACTGGCAGGGGAGCCAGCTGGTAAATCAGTCAACCGTAGAAAAAGTACTAGCCTATGCAAAGACAGCTATACCAAGTAATCAGCCAGAGTTGGTTGCCGACACCGGTTCCTTGCGAAATAGCAAGAATTCATATCCTGCTACTACCATGGGGTGGTACACCAATTTCGACAAAATATGGAAATACATACCAGCGGATGCTTTTGCCGCTGCTGGTGCAGGGCACCAGTTGCTTTTGGTGGTCCCAAGTCTTGACCTGATTGTGGTGCGTTTTGGCGACGATCTGTCAGGAGACCGGGATGACGGGTTTTGGTCTGATGCTGAAAAATATCTGTTCAATCCGGTCATGGACGCTATAGTTGAGCCCCCATACCCGCAAAGTAAATCTGTATTGGATTGTCAATTTGCAGCGGAATCTGAGACCCTAAGACTAGCGGAAGGAAGCGATAACTGGCCCACCACCTGGGCGGATGATGGGCATATATATACATCATATGGAGATGGATGGGGGTTTGAACCAAAAACTGATATCAAATTGAGTCTGGGACTATCCAGAATTGAGGGTGTACCCCCTGACATAAAAGGTATTAACATACGGACGAGCAGCGGAGAACGAGTTGGTCAGGGGAAATATGGCGCCAAGGCCAGCGGTATGTTATTTGTAGAGGGGGTATTGTACATGCTGGTCAGAAATACCGGTAATGCTCAGTTGGCATGGTCTTATGACCACGGTAAAACCTGGTCATGGGCAGACTGGACCTTTAATGAAAGTTTCGGTTGTCCGACGTTTCTCAATTTCGGGAAGAACTATTCCAATGCCCGGGATAACTACATATATATTTATTCTCCGGATCGACCTGATGCATATACTAGCGCAGACAATATGGTACTGGCACGGGTTCCCAAAGAATCATTGGTTGATTGGCAGTCATATCAATACTTTTCAGGAGTTGACAAAAAACAATTACCCCAATGGACTGATGACATACGTAAGCGACAGCCGGTATTCAGCAATCCAGGGAAGTGTTATCGTTCGGGTATTTCATATAACTCCGGGTTGAACAAATATGTCTGGACTCAAATCATCCCTTTGGCCACCAGTGAACAAGGCCCGCGGTTTTCAGGTGGTCTGGGCATCTTTATGGCTGATGAACCATGGGGCCCATGGGAAACAGTTTTTTATCAACGTACCTGGGACATGGGACCTGGAGAAACTGCCAATATTCCTACCAAATGGATAAGTGACGATGGTTATTCATTCTACCTGGTGTTTTCTGGAGATGATTATTTTTCGGTGCGCCAGGGCAGGTTTCAGGAATAGTTAGGCAACTTAACCCCCTAACCCCCTAATTACCCTTCACTTGCTACTGCTTGAATAAGCGCTTTGTGGTAGCCATAGGCGAACGCATATCCTTGGAGTCTACTTGCCGGGTCTTGATGCTGTGGAATATGATCGGGCATGATCATGCCCCCATAGCCAACATCGCGCAATGCCCGGATCACCTCTAGAAAGTCCATGTCGCCGTTATCTGGATAAACTTCCCGAAAATTATTCCAACCACCTTTTATGTTTCTCAAATGTATATTGAAGATTTGCTTTCTTTCTCCAACCCACTTTATTATCGGCAGGATCTCGGTTTTTGGATCTTTCAACCCTTCCGCAGTAGAACCAAGGCATAGATTGAAGCCATGATATTCACTATCATACAACTGGGCAAAACGTTTAATTCCTTCAAAAATGTCCGGACTATTCCATCGGGTGATACCTCCATATCCAACAGGAGTAGGAGGGTCGGCGATATGGTTCCCTAATTTGACCTTATACTCCTTGGCCACCGGTAGTATTCGATCCAGCAGATAAGTAATTCGCTCATAGATTTCATCGACAGATACTTCCCCGGCCATGGCATGGGGTTGATTTTTCAGTACAGCTTCATCATATTTCCAGGTGCTATAGGATGAATTGCCACGAGCTGGATCGAGGGTCTTTCCAGTCCGCAGCACCGGATGAATGGTGGTGTTGTACAGTAGCAGCCGTACATCGCTTTTGCCCGCAACCGCGATCATTTGCTGGATCATTTCAATCTCACGGTCACGTTCTGGACTTTTGCCAAGCATAATATTGGGAGTTTTGACCCTTTTAATTCCTGCAGAAGTAAGCGGCAGGTGATAGGCATCCAAACTGATACCGTATTTTGCACAGGCTTCTTTCTTGGCCAGGGAATCCTCCAGGTCCCAACCGACACCGTCAATAAACTTCGGAGCTCCCCCATCCATATTATAGACACCATGACGGGCCAGGAACTCCAGGTTTTCTTTACCTGTACCACCCTGTTGAGTGCCCACTTTCATCATAATCTTTTTTTTGGCGTTCAACCGATTAGAAGAAAACCCTGAAACACTGTTATAACTGAAGGCGCCAAGTGTACCTGAGCCCAACAGTTTTAGCAGTCCTCTTCTGCTTATTGTACTAAAATTTTTCATGGCCTTTCTTTAAAGTTGATACTGGATGATCGAGGTACTTTAGGATACGGAAATATCATGTACCAATATAATGCTTTGGAGTCGGCCAAACCAAGTAATTATCATTGACACCAACAGTCATCCTCTATGGAATAAATTCCTATTTCCCAAGAAAGTTTAGAAAGTAAAGGATTTGGATAGTTAAGATCATATTTATTGATGACATAGCTCATTCCTTTAATATGATTGAATGTTGATCTTAGTTAAGAGCGCAGAAATTGGACTGTGCTGGTGCTTGGAACCCTTAAATAACCATATAAATGAATAAAAGGAATCATTTATATCTGATTGCAGGGCTGGTTTTAGGGATTTTTTTAGTCTTTTCCTGTCGACATGAGTTGTTAAACCCTTTAGGTGAATTGGACGATATTGACGTCCCCGGATTGCCTTTGGATTGCGATACTACCAACTTCGACTTCGCTGAAATAATCTTCCCATTGATTCAAAATAGTTGTGCAGTTACAACTGCATGTCATGGAGAAGGAAGTGCTTTTGGAGATTACACCAGCTTTAGCGGGATCAAGGTGGCCATAGACAACGGGCGTATCAGAAAAAGAGTGCTTCAGGAACAGGACATGCCGCCAGGCGCCCCCCTCTCAGAATGTGACCAGGCCTTGCTTAAATTGTGGCTGGACTCGGGAGCACCCGGGGATGGCAGCACCCAGGAGCCTGATATCGTTAGTTGTGACAGCACTAATTTTGATTTCACCGAGATCATCTTCCCCTTGATCCAGAATAAATGTGCCTCCGTGACTGTCTGTCACGGTAGCGGCAGTGTTTTTGGAGAACTCACCAGGTTTGCAACTATTAAGAATTTTGTGGATAACGGGAAATTTGAACGGAGAGTTTTAATAGATAAGGACATGCCTCCTGCGGCGCCACTTTCAGCCTGTGATCAGGAGTTGATCTCCAACTGGCTGGATTCCGGAGCACCCGGGGATGGCAGTTCTGATATTCCGGATCAGAATCAGCCCGCGGATCCCGGAAACTGTGATCCCAATGTGGTCTATTTTGAACAGGACGTATTACCCATCTTATTATCCAATTGTGCCTTAGCCGGTTGTCACGATTCCAAGACTAGGGAGGAAGGATTTGATTTTACAAGCTATAATAAAACGGTAGCCAAAGATTTCAAGCGGGGCAGGCCCCGAGATACCGAGATGTACGAAGTACTTACCGAAGAAGACGATGACATGATGCCGCCGCCGCCTATGGCTCCTCTCAGCGCAGAACAGATCAAGAAAATTTATGACTGGATAAAACAAGGCGGTAAAAACCTAACCTGCGATCCGGGAACCTGTGATACACAAAACGTTACTTTCTCTGCAGACATATTGGCAATAATTGAGAATAAGTGTAAGGGTTGTCACAGCGGGTCCAATCCCAAAGGCAACGTGCTGCTGACCAATTATACCCAAACCCGGGCCCTGGCTTTAACCGGCCGCCTATCCGGAACGATAAATGCCAGCGGGGGATTTCCAGTGATGCCCCCGTTAGGAAAACTTCCGGATTGTGAAATACAGCAGATCGAAGCCTGGATCGCCAATGGTGCACCCAACAACTAAATATTCCAGGTCAGCCACATGAACTTCAGCAACGTTCATTCAATTAGGACCTCCCAGTCGTCACGGAGGACTGGACAAGGCCGGCGCCCAAGCGGTGGGAGCCGTGGAGGTGGTCTGTATGGCTCAAAATATATGTTTTTTGATAAAGGTCATTACAATCAGCACCATAACAAAGTCGGTATAATGAATATAGAGGTATTGATTTGGAAGTAAAGAATACTACCAATCAGTAATCCGACTATACTTACCAAACTACCCGCGCTACTTGCAAAACCTTCCAGTCCAGTTTTGTGATTGCATGTACAGGAAAGGGGGTGCTTCCAAGAGCCACGGCCCCCAACGAACTTTTAGCTGCTATTTTCAGCAGATCTCTTCGATTTATTTTATTGAGGTACTGCATCTATTTGCGTTGAGTTCAATGGAAATCTATTTACCAATCTACAGAAGTGATTTAAGTTATTTTTCTTATCTTAAATAAAACTAATTTTAAGTCATGATAAAATTTATTGCTACATGGATATTGCTGTTTTGTATGGTTTTTGACTCGGCAATTGCTCAAGACAAACCGCTGCTATCCGAAGCCATACGCGAGGTGATTGATACAAAAGGTGTTGAAAGCGCTAAAAAATATTTCACCGAACAGTTTAACACTAAGAAAGATCTTTACAATATTGATATGCAAGGTATTTCGGCTGTAAATATGGCCTACTCTCAAGCTGGCGATATGGAATCGGCTAGTGCAGTAATGGAAATTGCCTCTCCCTTTATGCAGTTCCTGCTTACATCAGGCTCAAACAGTGATTATTTTAAAATGTTAGAAGGGGTGGCAGAGCAGGAACGTGAGGATAAAGCGGAGCGAGAGAAACAAGCGAAGAAACGTTATGAAGATCAGCAAAAACAGGATATAATTGACTATCAAGGTCAACCACGCAGCGATTTGGAGCAGTTCACCGGGTTATATGGCGATCCAGCAGAAAAGGACAAAAACCGCCGGATTTGGGTGATGATTTCTTGTGATGGTTATCTGGTGTCAGGGGCGCTCTGGGGCGATTCTTCTCCCTGGTGGATGAGGTCTGTTGATGATATGGTTTTTACCTATAAGGATTCCTGGAACAATATCAGAATGCAGTTTGAGACCGATGCAAACGGGAAAGGTCCGACAATGATCCATGATCTTGATTTTATGAAGAATCCATTGGTGCGGCTCGGACCTGTCTCGGAGGAGTGGGGCAAGTGTATTGAGCGACCAAATTGATAAATGTAGATTTCCTCAGATGGAGAAGTATCATATGGATTCGTCCATGGTGAAATTTGCTAAAATGAAGCATTAATTTGAGAATTGCTTCAATTGCAATAAAGACCAAATCGCCTGTTGAAAAAACAAAAGCAACAAACTAAGGACATTTTACGTTATATTTGCGGAATCATGAAATTCGCCACGCTCATACTGGTATTCCTTTTAATTGGGACCATATTTATTCCCTGCGCTGATCTGGAAAAGGATCAGTCCGCAACCACTGAAGCATTTTCAGATGCTGCTGGGGATACCAGTTTTCACTTTGATTTCTGCTCACCATTATGCAGTTGCCACTGCTGCCATTCTCATGTGGTTACCAGTATGCTGTCATTTGATTTTAAGGATTTCCAGCTATTGGAGGTGCATTCTTTTTATAGGATATCCATCAAAGATCAAACATTCACTTTCTGGCAGCCGCCAAAAATTTCTTAACTCCTTACAAGTAATTTTTTCTCCTGTTATACAACAGGGGTAATCATGTACTTGTAAGTTGACTGCAATTGGTCCGTAACGGGCCCTTACAACTCAATAATTCATTTATTTTTTGCATTACAATGGAGAAGTCCCAGGCTCCGAACCAAATCCAGGATAATTGCCCAGATTGTTAGGGGCGGAATCCCCGTAAGGTTGGAATTGCGACACAGGTTTCTCTCTAAAGTAAAATCAAGTACATATGATTAATCAAATCATTTCATTTTCGATCCATAATAAATTCATCATTGGCCTGATGGTGGTGGCTCTTATTGGGTTAGGCATTTATTCTATGTCCACGGTTAATTTGGGATCAGTACCTGACATAACCAATAACCAGGTACAGGTAATAACCGTGGCGCCTAATCTGGGCACTGAGGACATAGAACAATTTGTCACCTATCCGGTGGAACTAGCCATGGCCAATTTGCCTGATGTGATAGAGTTGCGCTCTATTTCCAGGTTTGGATTGTCCGTAGTGACCATCGTTTTTGAAGATAAAATGGGTACTTATCTTCCCCGTCAGGTGGTCCAGGAAAAATTGATTGAAGTCCAAGAGTCTATTCCCGAGGGTTTTGGCACGCCATTTATGGCGCCAATTACCACCGGCTTAGGGGAAATTTTCCAATATACTTTGAAGCCACTGCCCGGGTATGATACTGTCTACAATGTTATGGATTTACGAACCATCCAGGACTGGATCGTGAAGCGTCAGATGGCCCTGGTACCCGGAGTTGTAGAAATTAATGCCTTCGGGGGTTATGTAAAGCAATATGAGATTGCTCTTGATCCCGATAAACTCAAGAGTATGGGAATAACCATGTCGGAAGTTTTTGAAGCTCTTAAAAAAACAATGCCAATACCGGTGGCGCCTATATCGAGAAAAACCATCAGGCTAACTTCATCCGGGGTGAGGGTCTGGCACGTTCTTTTGAAGACCTGAATAATATAGTGGTAAAAAGTGTAATGGGCGCTCCAGTTCTGATAAAGGATATTGCCGAAGAAGTGAGGTATGGTAGCTCTGTACGTTATGGCGCTTTTACTCAGGACGGCAGGGAATCGGTGGGTGGACAAATCCTTATGCTGAAAGGCGAAAACCCCAACCAGGTTATCCGTAATGTTCAAAAACGCATCGCGGAGATTCAAAAATCGTTGCCCGAAGGATTGATTATTGAACCTTTTTTGGACCGAAGCGCCTTAATTGAACGAACCACCAGTACGGTTACTAAAAACCTGGTTGAGGGCGCTTTGATAGTAATATTTGTCTTGGTAGTTCTCTTGGGAAGCTTGCGTGGAGGGCTCATTACTGCATCTATCATCCCACTTTCACTTTTATTCGCTTTTATTCTGATGAAGCAGTTTGGCGTGTGGGCCAACCTTATGTCCCTGGGCGCTATAGATTTTGGCATTATCGTGGATGGGGCGGTGATTATTGTGGAAGGTGTAGTACACCTGATAGAGAGCAAAGTGAAAAAGTATAAAGGTGAATTTTCATCCGCGCAAATGGACGAATTGGCCTATGAGGCGGGTAGTAATGTGATGAATGCGGCCTTCTTTGGGCAGTTGATCATCCTTATCGTTTTTACTCCAATCCTGTTCCTTACAGGAGTAGAAGGCAAGATGTTCCGTCCTATGGCATTTACTTTTGGGTTTGCGGTGCTGGGAGCTATTATTTTATGTCT
>QIEB01000548.1 GCA_003229495.1 Flammeovirgaceae bacterium | reverse complement strand
TGGGGTTGACCGGCTCTGTATGATCATGACCAATTCCAATTCTATCCAGGACGTCATTTTTTTTCCACAAATGAAACCTGAAAAAGTCCAGGCCGTAGCCTCCATTGACGATTACACGGCCATTGGAGTTCCTGAGGAATTGATCCAGGTTTTGCAAAAGCTGGGTTTATTCAGTATCGAAAAAATCAAAGCCGTTCCAGCCAACAAGTTGTTTAACGATGTGTGCGGAATGCGGAAGAAAATGAAACTAACAGAGGTAAATAACCCCAGTCTCCATGATGTGACCCAATGGGTTAGTTAAAACTTGCACCACTGTCTACAAAACTCCTTCGTTTTGACAGCTTCAAGTCCTGAAGGATATTGGCTTTCACGTTAATATTGACGTTATAGGACTGAAATCGTCCAAAAGGGACCCAGTCAAAACTAAATTGCCAGCAATGTAGGTCCCGGTTTATTCCCAGCCTGGTCTGAGTAAACTCCTTATTTTGGAAGTCAAATCCTGAATTAAATCTAACTTTCCATTTAGTTGATAGGCTCAGGTCACCTCTAAAGGTGAGGCTTTGGGTGATAGAAGCTTCTTCAAACCCAATTTTCGTATATCTAAGGGCGTACTGAAGGCGTAATGTCCAGGGAATGCTGAAATCTATATACCTGTCAGGATTATCCAAAATATATTGAATTTGGGCCTCTTGGTTCAGTCCCTCAGGGGAATTTGGATCTGGACCCAGATTGTTGATGCTCTGTGTTACCGGGTTGGATTCTGATTTTTCACCCCTGAGCGTTTTGGGGTCTAACCGGGTATTAAGGGCAAAATTTGCTGAACTAAGTGACCCCAACCCCTGCCCGTTGTTCCATGCAAATTTATTTACCCGCCGCTGATTAACCCTGCCGTTTTCATCAATGGGGCCTACAAGTTCATAAATGTAAGGGTCGATGGTGAATCCCGCATTAAAATCTATCAGATTGTCTAATATACTGGTGGTAGCAGATATTCGTATATTCGCCAGGTTGAAAGAGTCCGCAATCAGGTTGTAGCTGGTGGACAGTCCTAAATTTCTTAGGATATGGATCTTTTGAGAGGTACTGGAGGTGTCACTTTTTTTGACTTTCATCTCCAGAGTATTCTGTAGGCTGAAGCCGATGGACCCACTATTACCTTGCGTTGGACTGCCGAACACAAACCCGTTGTACCTTGAAAGCAGTTGTCTGTTTCCCAAGGAATCGACCTGTACATCCTGGAAGTAATCGAACTTTGCATCGGTAAAATCCGGTGTATAGGCGAAACTCACAGTGGGTATAATAGTGTGTCTGATAGCCTGCACCTTTTTACCGGGTTTCATTTGATAGGTACCATATATCCTGGTACTTAGCGATGCCCCGGAAGTATAGGTAGTAGCTCTGGTAAACCCGTCAAGAGTATCAATTCGTACTCCATTCTCTTCAGGTACATAGGTATAATTAAGTTTTTTAAGGTACCATAATTCGGTAAAATTGACTGTCGGACTGACAGTAAAATATTTGAAAAGCTTGGCAGATGTGGTTACGGGAATCTGATGTCGTGCCCCATTTTCAGCGTTTTCAAGCAGGGTTGGTAAATTGTCAAAACTGAATTCCAAAGTGTCATCAACCTGCTCACCTCCATTAACAATGTTGAAACTGGCTCCTCGGCGGGTAGGACTGTTAGTGATCCTGTTTCGCAAATTGGAGGTCCATGAAAAGCTAAAGTTTTTAAGAACCCCCACCTTGGACCGTTTAAACGGAGTTAAACGGTTCATATTAATACTCATCTCAGGTAGCGTTATGTCAACGATATTAGTACTTAGGTTTTGATTGTGCCGGGCGCTTAAGGTCAAATTGAATGGAGTCCCGACAAACACCTTAGAATAACTTACGCTCGAGTTCAGGTTCGCATTAATATTTTGTTGTACTGATAGGGTATTGTTTTGATTATAGGAACTGGTAGCGGCATTTACAGTTGCTGAAAATCTGCTGTTACCCTTAGACACCGGTGAATGAAACCAGGTAAGACTGAAGTCAGTGCTTTCAGAATCTTCTCCCTCAAAGCCCTCTTTTCTTTTGGTCAGATTAAAATTAAGCCGGCCATTGTAAGCGTAACGTTTTCTATAATTGGCTGCCACCCCGGTACCCCATCCTCCCTTGCTATAAATTTCCCCGGTAAGGCTAAGATTCCAATATTCATTCATGTTAAAATAATAGCCGCCGTCGCGCAGATAAAAACCTCGTTGGCTTTCCTCTCCGTAAGTTGGAAAAATTATCCCAGAAGTCCTGGTTTCGGGATCAGGGAACATGCCAAAAGGAAGGCCAAGTGGGGTAGGGACATCATTGATATACATATTGAAAGGTCCGGATATAATATTTCGGCCTGACCGCTTTAATCTCCTGGAACGAATCTCAAAATGGGGGTGTACAAGACTACAGGTAGTGTACTTTGCATGATTCACAAATAGTTCGTCGTTTTCATTTTTGTAGACCTCTTCGCCATGCAGATAGCCCTGGCTTTGCTCGGTGACCAGGCCGGTAGTAATGGCCCTTCGATTACCGAAGTGGTATTGCATGCCGTCGGTGGTATACATTACCCCACTTTCTGTAAATACCGGTTTTCCGATATCTCTACCAGTAGAATCCGTAGTGCCCTGAGCGGAAAGCAGGTTATTCTTTTGGTCGAAAATAATCACTGCAGCCTCCACGGTAATGTCGCCGTAATCTATTTTGGCATCACCGTATAGGTAGATGATTTCACTTTCCCGGTCCATAATGATAGAGTCTTTGGCATAGTACTCTACAATGGTATCAATATCTCCTCTTTGTTGAACTGTCACGGTATCACTGACCACCGATGAATCTGCAGTAGATATTGTATTATTTGTAGTTATTATTTCGTTAGGTAGTGGACGAAGGCTGTCAGCGAAAACTGGTTTATTGACAGGGGTAGGCTGCTGACCAAAAGCTGAAAAACAGAAAATAGAAAGATAAAAAAACAGCGCAACTTGCCAACTCCTGCCAAGAACTGCTTTTGTTTTAGTCACAGTACATTTTCGTTTTACGAAAAAAAACTCAAATTTGTGTAAATTTAGGCTATTCGGGAATAACAAGCGAAAAATGGTACGTAATATTATATCAATAGGATTATTTTCGTTTTTTCTCTTATTAATCACTTCAAGTGCTTCTGGCCCTGACCTGTCACACAGGAACCAGGTTAAAAGGATTGTAATTGATGCCGGCCACGGTGGACATGATCCCGGCACCCGCGGCAAATTCTCCAGGGAGAAAGAAATTGTTTTGAAAATCGCTTTGGAGCTGGGATCAACCATTGAAAAACACCTGAAGGATGTGGAAGTGATTTACACCCGTGATTCCGACAAATTTGTGGATCTTGATGTCCGTGCAGAAATAGCCAATAAAAGTCATGCCGACATTTTTGTTTCTATTCATTGCAATGCTTTTGTAAGAAAGGATGTCTATGGAACCGAGACTTACGTCTTGGGTACCCACAAGACGAAGGATAATCTGGAAGTGGCCAAAAGGGAAAACTCCGTGATCTTGTTGGAACAGGATTACGAGGACAAGTATGAGGGATTCGATCCCAAAAGCCCGGAATCGCATATACTTTTCGAGCTATTCCAAAATGCTCACCTGGAAAACAGTCTGGATCTGGCAGCTAGTATCGAGACCCAGTTTAAAACACGAGCCGGCCGCCGAAGCAGGGGAGTAAAACAGGCGGGGTTTTGGGTATTGTGGCGTACTTCAATGCCCGCGGTGTTGGTGGAAACCGGTTATTTGTCTAATCCCGCAGAAGAGAAAGACCTTAACGATCAAGTCCAACAAAGCTATATTGCCTCTGCTATATTTCGTGCCATCAGGGATTACAAGCAAGACATGGAATCTTCAAATTAAAGTTCCTATATTTGGTCAAGGTAATTTTCAGCCAGTATTATCCATAAAAACAGCGTTCGAGTGAAAATATCAAAGGAATTCAAAGTGGGGTTACTGGCTGTTATTTCTATCACAATTTTGTACAATGGTTTCAATTTTTTAAAGGGAAGCGACTTTTTATCCCTACTATGCGGTTTATGACAATATCGATGGTTTAAATGTCTCCAATCCGATATTGATTAATGGTTTTTCCGTAGGAAGAGTTAGTGAGATAGAAATACTTCAAGATCAAGGAAATCGACTACTGGTCTCACTGGATATTACTAATGATCAGATGGTAGGAAACGGTACACTGGCGATCATTAAAAGTGATATTCTAGGTAGTAAGGCCGTCCACCTGGATTCGGTTGATCTAGGACCTGCACTAAAAGAAGGAGATACCCTGAGAGCCCGGTTGTACAAAGGAATTGCTGATCAACTCACCAGTACGGCCATGCCACTGATAGACAAATTGGAAATTACCCTCATGAATCTCAATACCATATTGGCAAACCTGGCCAACAATGAAGATAATATAAACGAGGTGATTGTGAATTTCAAAAACACTTCGGCAAATCTAGCCAACGGAACTTCCAAATTGGGTGCCATGTCGGCCAAACTGGATCAGCTGCTTTTGGAATTGAATGATCCTGAAAGTGGCGTGGCTGCTCTGGTAGCTAAGATGAACCAGGTTGCGGACTCTGTGAACAATTTGGAGCTCGATGCGTTAATGACCTCCACCAAACGAGCGGTGGACGAGTTTGGTGAAACACTTCGATTGATCAACGAAGGCGAAGGAAGTCTGAATCTGCTATTGAAGGATGATGAGTTGTATAACAATATGACTAAGACCATGGAGGACCTTGACCAGCTGTTTATCGACATGAGAGAGAGACCAAAGCGTTATGTCCACTTTTCAGTATTTGGAAAAAAGAACAAAGGAAGTGTGGATACTCCAGTAGAAACCCCAGAAGTGGACTAATTACTAATATCCAACCTCTATACATGAACCTGGAGTTTAATAAGAATGAAGACCATAACAGACAGCTGGTAAATCAGCTGCAAAGGAAGTTAAGGCAAATCAAACTGGGGGGAGGCGCCGATCGAATTGAAAAACATCACAAAAAGGGAAAACTAACCGCACGTGAACGGATCACCTATTTAGCGGATAAAAAGCAACCATTTCTTGAAATAGGAGCTTTTGCAGGCGAGGGATTGTATGAAGAACATGGTGGCTGTCCCTCCGGTGGAGTGGTTACCGGCATGGGTTATGTTCAAGACAGAATGTGTGTAATTGTGGCCAATGATGCTACTGTAAAAGCCGGGGCATGGTTTCCAATTACTGCAAAAAAGAACCTGAGGGCCCAGGAGATAGCCATGGAGAACAGGTTGCCAATTATCTATTTGGTGGATAGTGCAGGGGTATTTCTTCCACTCCAGGATGAAATATTCCCGGACAAGGAGCATTTCGGTAGACAATTCAGAAATAATGCCCGGATGTCTTCCATGGGAATCGTTCAAATAGCAGCGATTATGGGTAGTTGTGTAGCGGGAGGGGCCTATTTGCCGATTATGTCTGATGAAGCCCTGATAGTGGATAAAACCGGATCAATATTTTTAGCAGGCTCATATTTGGTAAAAGCTGCCATTGGAGAAGTAATTGACAATGAATCCCTTGGGGGTGCCAGTACACATTGTGAAATCTCCGGAGTTACCGACAGTAAATACGATTCAGATGAGCAATGCCTGGACGCTATAAAAGACATATTTTCTAAGCTTGGAAGTTCTGAAAATGCTGGTTTCAGCCGGGTAAAAGCAGTCCCACCTAAGGTTGACCCCAAAGAAATATATGGCGTACTGCCGGCGGAAAGGGTTAAGCCATATGACACCATGGACATCATCAAACGTTTGGTAGATGAATCCAAATTCTCACCCTACAAAGCAGACTACGGAAAATCCCTCATTTGTGGTACCACCCGAATCGAAGGGTGGTCAGTAGGAATTGTTGCTAATCAACGATTGGTAGTTAAGACTAAGAAAGGGGAAATGCGAATGGGAGGAGTGATCTATTCCGATAGCGCAGACAAGGCAGCACGCTTTATCATGAATTGTAATCAACGAAAGATCCCTCTGGTTTTTATTCAGGATGTCAGTGGATTTATGGTGGGAAGCAGGGCAGAACAAGGCGGAATTATCAAGGATGGAGCCAAAATGGTTAACGCCATGGCAAATTCCGTGGTGCCCAAGTTCACTATTATCATTGGCAACTCCTATGGTGCGGGTAATTATGCCATGTGCGGAAAAGCTTATGATCCCAGGTTGATTTTTTCTTGGCCAACCGCAGAGATGGCAGTAATGAGTGGCGCTTCAGCTGCCAAAACACTGTTGCAAATTAAGGTGAGTGCTGCTAAGACGAAAAGTGAACCTATGACAAAAGAGCAGGAACAGGAGTATTTGGATCACATAACAGAAAAATACAACAGTCAATTGAGCCCCTATTATGCAGCGGCGAGGATGTGGGTAGATGGGGTGATAGACCCGTTAGAAAGCAGGCAGGCCATAGCCATGGGAATTGAAGCTGCAAACCATGCGCCTATAATAGAAAAATTTAACCTGGGCGTTATTCAAACCTGAAGGAGTTGATCCGGGAATTATGGAAGAGAAAGAGTTAAAGGCACTAGTATCACTTTTGGATGAGGAGGACCTGGAAGTACTTAGCCATGTGGAGCAAAAAATTATCTCTTTGGGTGGTACGGTAATCCCCTATTTGGAACAACAATGGGAACAACAATTCAATCCGGTGGTACAACGGAGGTTGGAAGAGTTGATACATACAGTTCAGTTCGATACCCTGAGGGAACGATTGAGTGCCTGGAAGCAGGGAGACATGGATCTGTTAGAAGGAATGTGGCTGATCTCCACTTATCATTATCCTGACCTTGAACTGGTACAGTTGAAAAAGGACCTGGAGCAGGTTTACTATGATATCTGGCTGGAATTTAAACCGGAAGCCCATCCCTTAGACAAGATCAAATTACTGAACAGTGTGTTTTTCAGTAAGTTAAAATTTAGGGCCAATACCAAGAATTTTCACAGCCCCGGCAATAGCATGATAAACGTGGTGCTGGAAACCAAAAAAGGCAATCCCACCTCACTTTGCATTATCTACATGTTGGTAGCACAAAAGCTGAAACTACCGGTAAGTGGAGTAAACCTTCCTAATTTGTATATACTGGTATATAAAACGGAGGAGACTCAATTTTACATAAATGTGTTCAACAGAGGATTGATATTCAGTAAGTCAGACATTGACAATTACCTTGGCCACTTGAACCTGACTCCAAAAGACAACTTCTACGAGCCATGTGAAAATCTTGAAACCATAAAACGGGTAATGAGAAGTCTGATTGTCTCCTTTGAAAAACTGGGAGATCCACAAAAGGTTGAAGAGATAAAGATCTTGTTAAATACTATCTCTGACGGTTGGGAGAGAATGTGATTGTTTGCTTTTTGATGATACAACCGGTTGCTTTCACATAATCTCTTTCTGCCGGTTGTCCCTGAAGGACATCTTCGATAGCGGATTTCAGATATGCGTACTCGACATCATCCGGTGTCTGGGGGTTGTCATCAAGTGCTCCGTGATAAACAAGCTCGAATCCGGTTTCCACAGGTTTCAATAAAAAAGCCTCCGGAGTACGGGTAGCACCCAAAATCCCTGTAAGTAATTGATCCGGATCTTTCAAGTAAGGGAAGGCATAGCCTTGACTACTGGCTTTTTTCTTCATTTCCTCAAGACTGTCATCGTGACCATTGTTGGGATTAACCAAAATGAAATCAACATCTCTGTTGCTGTACGTTTGGTGTAGGTCTCTAATCCTGTCATCATATTTACGGGAATAAGGGCAAAAGTTACTGGTGAAGATAATAGTCAGCAACGGGCCGCTTGATTTATAGTCAAGGATTACCGTGTCATTATTGACTGCATTGACAAATTTAATAGCATCTAGTCCCTGGTATGACTGGGCATTGAGGTGTTGGAAAGTAAAGCTAACCAGAACATATAAAATGACAAGCCGCATAAAATTTGGTTTACGATAAAGTTACAAACAGAGAGAACTATTGAATAATTAGCCGTCCTCAGGCAAGATTTCAGGATTTATAAAACTCAATTTTTGCGCCTTCCAAATCCGCATTACCAACTCTGTCCACTAAATCCTTTCTGGACTTTTCATCCATTTTCTTGAATGATCTGGCCAGGTCTATTTTTTCCTGTAACATTTCAACATCATTGGCGCCTGTAATCAGGGTACTTATTGGAAGGGACCAGACAAAGTGAATGGCCTCACGGACACTGACTACATTAGGGATTATTTTGGGATTGGCACCACCTTCAAAGTGGCTGGTGCCACCAAAGAAACCACCATTTGATAAGGTTTTCATAGCTAGGATACCCATTTTCTGTTCCACAAGAGTTGGCAATACATTATTTATAAAACTCTTATAGTTAGGATCGAAACAATTAATTGGCATTTGACAGGTTTCCAAAATATTGGTGCGTTCGAGCATGCGTTTGTGGGCATTAAAGTCAGTATGTCCGGTAAATCCAATATATCTGGCCTTGCCGGACTCCTTGGCTTTCCTAAATACTTCCAACACCTCCTGTTCAATTCTTGAATCCACGTCTCCGGGACTTCTTACACTGTGTATTTGCCACAAATCAACATAATCGAGCTTCATCCTTTTTAGGGAACGCTCAAATTCTGCCAGGGCTTCCTTTCCATAGGTGGCAGTGGTTTTGGTCATAATAAAGGAGACGTCACGATATTTAGGCACCAGGTATTTGCCATACCTTTCTTCAGATTTACCATTTCCGTACGAATATGCAGTATCGAAAAACCTGATGCCGCCCTCAATAGCGCGTTCTACCAGGGCTTCTGCTGTTTTTTCGTCACACCGGGCAACATGGGCACCCCCCAGACCAAGCATAGTCACTTTTTCTCCGGTCTTTCCAAGAAATCTCAATGGCAACAATTCCCCAAACTTGTCACCTGGTGAAAATTGATTACCGCCTATTCCCTTTAAGGGAACCAATAAACCGGTAGTTAATGCCGCCAAAGTTTTCAAAATGGAACGTCTGTTTTTCATGGCTATCAGTTTTTTATTTAAAATTGTAAGTTTTGCGGGTTTTTCTTTTACTAAGAAAATAGCTGGCTACACGGAACAATGCTGCCCCCAGCCCAATTACCACCACCAAAGTGACAAGGTAGTGACCGAATAATTCCAAAGCAGTTCCGTGATGATCATGCCCCGGATGCGCCCGGAGCAAAGAGGGCGCAAATGCAATGATTGCCAATAATAAATAATTTTTAATCTTTTTCATTTTCAATTATTTTTTTAGTTCTTAATTCTATATCCAAAGGACTTTCACCTGTTTGTTTTGCTACTTTAAATACATCACTACTTTCAGGTTTGTATTTGTTTTTTCCAGAAGGGGTCTTTGATTTTTTTACCTGGACTTGACTATCCTCGATTTTTACTTTGCTGAATGACCTCTCCAGTTTCTTTTTGTTTACAGTAAAGTATCTTAGTCCTATGGTAGTTGTATGCTCTAAAATAAAGTCGGAAACGCCGTCGAACTTTTTTTCCGGACAAAATATATTCAACACGATTCCCGGCCTGCCCTTTTTCATGATAACCTGCTCAAAGTAAAAATCTGACGCTCCTTTTTCCATCAAAGAAGCTTGGAACTCCTGCCCGAGGTATTCCCCGGACATGTCGTCAATGCTGGTCTGGATAACTACCATTTTGGGTTCACTTGCGTTCTCCTGACATAGTGAAGCTCTCAGAGTATTGGGGATTTCGAAATTTTTTTCCCCGGGGCCATAGCCTATTTTAAGTTCTGTCAATGTAGGAATGGAGAATGATGGGTGCAGGTATTTGAGAATAGCTGCCCCAGTAGGCGTGGTCATTTCTGAGGCAATTTCCCCTGGATAGACAGGCAGTCCTAAGAGTAATTCCTGCGTTGCCGGGCATGGCACAGGCAATTTTCCATGCGCTGTATTGGCAAATCCATAGCCAGTATTGATGGGAGTGCAGTAGGTTTTTGCTATTTTCAATCGATCGATTAAGTAAGCAGCCCCTACAATGTCCATTATAGAATCCAGGGCACCTACTTCATGAAAATGCACTTTTTCAATATCCACCCCATGTACATGAGCCTCCGCCTGGCCTAAAATCAAAAATATCGATTTTGCTATAGACTTGACACTGCCGGGCAGGGTAGAGTCATCGATTATTCTATTGATGGATGAAAGATGCCGGTGCGAGTGATCGGTTTTTTCATTTTCTACAATATTTACATGTTTACAGGCTATACCATTTTTGTTGACATTCAGGATTTGCACGGCAACCTCATTTTCCAGCCCCAACTTTTTTGGCAAATCAGTGATTTCATGGTAGGCATCGGCCAACGCCGTTAATGCGCCTAAAAACATATCACCACTTATACCCGCAAAAGTTTCCAGTTTAAGGATGGCCATCTATTTGTTGTTTACAATGTTTAAAATTCGAAAAGCGGCCATGGCTGCTCCGTAACCATTGTCAATGTTCACCACACTGATCCCATTGGCACAGCTGCTGAGCATGGAATGAAGCGCTACCGTGCCATCACGGGCCACGCCTGTTCCCACACTTGTAGGCACTGCGATGATCGGTTGGGGAGCAAGACCTCCAATGGCTGTGGGTAAGGCACCTTCAAACCCCGCAACCACAATGAGAATATCAAAAGATTTAATGTCTTCCAGCCTTTCCATCAACCGGTGTATTCCCGCAACCCCTACATCCTGGATCTTATCTGCCTCAATGCCTAAATATTGTAGGCAATAATATGCCTCGTTGACTACATATTCATCCGAAGTACCCGCCGAAACTATCCCAACTTTGCCAACCAGATTGGACTTATGGTGTTCCCCCACTATACAAACTGACGATATAGGATCGTAGAAAATACCGGAAAAATCCGGGTTTAACGATTCATGTTTTTCAGGTTGAAGCCTGGTGATCAATACAGATTCTTTTTTCTCCAAATAAGCACCAATTATGGAATTTAAAGTATGGACATCTTTGTTTTGGCCAAAGATAACTTCCGGAAAACCAAGTCGCTCTCTGCGTCCTACATCAAGGTTATAGTTTTGAGGGTCCATTAGATCACATTCCGGTTTAATTTGCCTGAAACCAGGCCTTCTTCATCAACCTCGCATGCGGAGAAGCCAATTTCACTAAAATATTTGTTTAGACCAGGCATATCACTTTTCAATCTTGAAACTTGATTGAACGGCACTTCTATCCTGGCCATATCTCCGTAATACCTGACTCTGGAGTCATAATATCCCAAGCTGATCAAATAATCCTCCGCTTGTTCTACTTGTCCTAATTTGGCCGTTGAAATTCTTTCGCCATAAGGAAATCTACTACTCAAACATGGACTTGCCGGCTTATCCCAAACAAAAAGGTCCAGTGATTTGGCCAGCCTTCGCACTTCTTCTTTTTCAATTTCACATTCTATCAACGGGCTCCTGGCACGGTAGTCACGGGCCGCTTTTATTCCCGGTCTGTAATCTCCGGTATCACTTAAATTGTTGCCATTGATAATGGTATATCCTGAATAATTGTCGGCTGTTATCATACCCTGTAGAGAAGCGTAAAGGGAAGATTTGCAATAAAAACAACGGTTTACAGGATTGCTCAAATATTTTTCATCATTGATTTCCTGTCCCGGAATTTCTACTAAACGGATATCATATTTATTGCAAAATTTTCGAGCTGTTAATAAGTCACTATTTTTCAGACTGGCAGAAACCGAAATCACCGCAGGTGCAAAAGCCTTTCCAAGAAACCTTCGGGAAAGAAATGCCACCAGGCAGGAATCTACACCTCCAGAAAGCGCCACCAAAACTTTGGGGGTTTTTTCGAACCAATATTCAAGGGCAGCGATTGATGACATTAGTGATATTAATTGTTAGTTTGAATTTAATCATATACCTCGCATAGTACAAGATGATTTAACTTGTTATACGAGGAGGAAGAGTCCAACGATGCATCTGTTGTGACAGAAAGTTAGTTCGCAAACTTCTAACTATAAATTATACGCTATCAAATGCCCATCGAACTGATCAATATGAATAGAGTAGGATTCTAGAAATCCCTGGTAGTCAATACTTCCCACTAATTGACCTGGATGATCAAAATTTTCCAAAACTGCCATATGTTCCCTGAAAATAAGTTTCTTTCTTCCGTAAATCTTATAGAGGACTTCCTTGCTGGCCCAGAATTTACAAAGAGTATCCAGGTCAGTACCTGCAGCAGCAGCTTCTTGCTGGTTGAGAAACCGGTCTCTTATCCTCAGCAACTTGTTCCGTGGCCGTTCAATATCAATACCAATTGAATGGGTATGGTGAATGGCCCCTACTGCTAATGGGAAACAGTGGGCAATGGAAATATGAAAGGGGAGTTTGTGTAAATGGGGCTTTCCAAAAGCATCTTTATAAATTCCAACGAACGATTCTCCCAGGTGTTCCACCAGCTGTTTGATAACCAGCCTTGAGGCCAGCCACTCTAATTTTTTTTGATGATGATGTATATGTTGGTACTCAAATTGCGCCTCAGCGGTAGGATTTAATTCCTGCCAAAGTTCCTCTATGGTTTCTTCAATTTGCCATAAAGACCAATTGGAGTGCTTCCCAATGGCCTCAACTTGGAATAGGGGCATAATCAACTATCAAGTTTCAACTCAAATTAGGGTAATTATGATAAATTAGAGAAATTTCAGCAATGTATAGCATTGGGATGTCGGGAATTCAGGTAAATAAATTACATACTTTTCTTGGTCACAAAGATGCTGTCTATACTTTGGAGCCTGCAGATGGTAAGTCCTCGTTCTTTTCAGGGGCTGGAGATGGCATGGTAGTACGATGGGATTTTGACAAACCTGATGAGGGCCATTTAGTGGTCAACCTGCCTAACTCTGTCTATGCGCTTCAATATATTAAAGATAAGCACCAGCTAATTGTGGGGCAGAATTTTCAGGGAATTCATGTAATTGATCTTTTGAAGAATGATGAAGTGGGTTCCCTGTCTCTTTCGAAATCTGAAATTTTTGATCTAAAATATAACGGCAATCATCTTTTTGCTTCCACCGCAGATGGTAGTGTTTACGTTATTGATCTAGAAGAATTACGAATAGTTGAACAATTGAACCATTCAATCAAAAGTGCGCGGTGTATAAGTATCAATGTCCGGTCAGAGGAATTCGCGGTGGGCTATAGCGATCATATGGTAAGAATTTTCGATTTAAATACCTGCCGGCTAAAACATGAGCTGGCAGGTCATACAAATTCTGTATTTACCGTTGCCTACCATCCTAAGCAACCACTGCTGCTTAGTGGTGGACGGGACGCATATTTGAAGGTGTGGAACATCGAGGATAACTACTCTTTAAAGGAATCGGTGGCGGCCCACATGTTTGCCATAAATCACTTGGAATTTAGCCCAAATGGCCAGCTTTTCGTAACTTGCAGTATGGACAAGTCCATTAAAGTATGGAATGCCCATGAGTTTAAATTATTGAAAGTAATTGATAAGGACCGATACGCGGGTCATGGCACTTCCGTTAATAAATTATATTGGTCTCCTTACAAAATGCAATTGGCAAGCTGCAGTGACGATCGAACCATCAGCATCTGGGACCTAAAAACATAGAATATGAAAATTACTCCCTTAGAAATTCGCAAAAAATCCTTTGAAAAGGTATTCAGAGGATATGACAAAGATGATGTCAATGCATTTCTGGTATCGTTGTCCCAGGCTTGGGAAAAAGTGATGGACGAAAATAAAGAGTTGACCATAAAACTAGAGTCGGCTGAAAAAGAAATTGCCAAGCTCAGGGAAATTGAAAATTCCCTTTTTAAAACCCTCAAGACTGCCGAAGATACTGGGGCTAATATGATTGAACAAGCCAACAAGACTGCTGAACTTCATATGAAAGAAACTCAAATGAATGTTGATGCCCTTATGAGTGAATCCGAATCTAAAGCAAGTTCAATGTTGGAAGAGGCGGAACATAATGCCAGAGAGATACTTGATGAACTTCAGGAGGAAGTAAAAAAGATCGAGGAAAATTATCACCAGCTTCAGCAACAGCGTGACAACCTCCTTCGTGAAGTTAAGAATACAGCTGAAGGTTTCCTTGAACAGGCGTCAAAAGCCAGGGGTGATCACGAAAAATTTTCTATCGATGAAATTGTAAAAAAGGCCAAAAAAGTCACTAAGGTATCCTATAGTTTTGAGGCCACACCTGATATAACCTCTCAAAAATCTTCAAGAAGTCCAACCACCAGTACCACCGGGGAGAAGCTCGAAAATAATCGCGCCCTCCCTAAAGCAGAGCCCTCAAAAGAAGAAGGGTCATTTTTTGATACCCTGGATTAAAGCAAGGAATCATGGGGTTGGTGTCACTTGAGGGACTGGAATTCTTTGCCTATCACGGCTATTATGACGAAGAGCAAAAGGTAGGCAATAAATATTCAGTTGATGTTACGGTAAAAGCGGATTTGAAAGCGGCGGCGGTGGAAGATGAGTTGTCCCAGACAGTCAATTACGAAGCCTTGTACATGATCGTTAGAGAGAATATGCAGGTACGTGCAAGACTCCTGGAACATATCGGCTATGAAATTATCCAATCAATTTTTCAGGAATTTCTTCAGGTTCAATGGGTGGAAGTCAGTATTTCAAAGTTCAATCCACCTATTGGAGGTGTTTGTAAGGAAGCCCGGGTTACTTTAACTGAGAATAGACCTAAATAGACTCAGGATGATCGGGATGTGAGAACATAAACCCTCTGGTGTCGGGACCTTCATAATAATCCAACGTCAGTCCCACTACGTACATGGTATGCTTTTTGGAAATATGTACCTGAAGCCCATTAAGTTCAAAAGTCCCATCATCAGTGGCCGCTTTATCAAATCCCAGTAAATAGGTAACGCCGGCACAACCGCCACGCCTATTTTCTTGGTGGTTTTTATTTTGCAAATTTCTTGAAAGGCCTTATCTGTAATAGTTACTGGATTATCCATGCCGGCAGTTTCTGATAATTTTCAAAGTATTGACAATAATAGTTATCTTCAGATCAAAAATACAGCAAAACGAAATTCAAACTCACAAACTCACAAACTCACAAACTCACTCACTCACTCACTCACTCACTCACTCACTCACTCACTCACTCACTAACTCACTAACTCACTAACTCACTAACTCACTAACTAACTCACTCACTCACTCACTCACTCACTCACTTTCATGACCACCCTCCTTGAATTTGCCAAACTATTAATTCCAGCGGCCGCGGTACTATATGGGATGTACCTGGTAGTTAAGTCCTTTGTTCAAAAAGAATTGGATAAAGCACAAATTGAGATTAAATCAAAAAACATGGAAGTGATCCTTCCGTTGCGCTTACAGGCGTATGAAAGGATAAGTTTACTGCTGGAGCGGATATCCCCAAATAATCTGGTAGTCAGGGTCAGGGACAATTCGTTTTCAGCCGGCCAATTTCATCAGGCGCTGGTTAGCGACATCAGGGAGGAATACAACCATAATTTAAGTCAACAGATTTACATAAGTGATAACGCCTGGAACCTGGTAAAAGGTGCCAAAGAAGAAATTATCGCTGTGGTAAATCAATCAGCAGAAGGTATACCTGCAGATGGCAAAAGCCTGGATCTGGCCAAACGTATTTTTGAGAAGATGCTCGAAAGAAAAGCAGACCCAACTACCATTGCATTGTCCCAAATAAAAGAGGAAGTCAGGACGTTATATTAACAATTATACCCGGAAATGAGCAAAAATAAGGAAAAGGAAACCACTAGCTTTCGTAAAGCCAAAAAAAAGGCCGGAAACGTACTTAATGATCCTCAACGAGTGTCCAAACTGCTGAAGGCATCCAGAGAGAAGATAGACAATCTGGAGATAGGAAAGGTCGAACTTAATGGAATTATTAGCACAATTAAGACATTCATTCGAATGCTTCGGGCATTTGGAACGGGACAATACCAGGCAGTTCCCTGGGTTACCATTTTGATGATAGCCGCGGCTTTGATCTATTTTATTACACCATTGGACCTGATACCGGATTTCATTCCGGTCACCGGATACCTGGATGACTTCACTATAATACTGATGATCTTTCACCGGTTCAAAGAAGATGTGATGGCCTTTCAGACTTGGGAGAATTCAATTAACAATTAACAATTGGCCATCTACCATTGATCGCGGTAATTCAACGGGTTTCCAGAGCTGAGGTTCGCATAGACAGTCAGGTGGCCGCTACTATTGGGAAAGGTCTTTTGATACTTTTGGGTATAGAAGGCGCTGATGGAAAGGAGGATATCCAGTGGCTGGTTAGAAAAATTATTGCTTTAAGAATTTTTAACGATACCGCAGGTGTTATGAATTTGTCATTGTGCGAGGTAGCTGGTGATCTTCTGGTGGTAAGCCAATTCACTTTACATGCCAGTACCAAAAAGGGGAATCGTCCATCTTATATTAAGGCGGCCAAACCGGAGGTAGCTGAGCCACTATATGAGTGTTTTTTAAAAGAGTGCAGAGAGACATTAGGGAGGGACATTGCTCAAGGAAAATTTGGCGCTGATATGCAGGTATCCCTGGTAAATGACGGACCGGTAACCATTATCATCGATACCAAAGATAAAAAGTAGACTACATAACTATGACCATTGCTGAAGCCCAGAAAAAAATTGATCTGTGGATCACCACTACCGGTGTTCGGTATTTCAATGAATTGACTAACATGTCCCTGTTGATGGAGGAGGTTGGTGAGCTCGCCAGGCTCATGGCAAGAATCTATGGAGAACAATCGTTTAAAAATCCCCAAAAGGATCATGATCTGGGTGATGAAATGGCGGATGTACTATGGGTGCTTATTTGCCTGGCGAATCAGACGGGCGTAGACCTTACTTCCGCTTTAGAGAAAAATTTGCTTAAAAAGAGTGGCAGAGATGCAAACAGGCATAAGGACAACCAGAAACTCCATTAATTTAGACCTTATATAATCTGCCATTGCGGTAGATCGCGTTGAGGTGGTATTTGTCCATTTGGATGCAAAAATCCAGATCCCGGTGGTTCTCAAACCCTGCCAGGCGTTGAGCATGTGAGCCCTTTTTTAA
>QIEB01000305.1 GCA_003229495.1 Flammeovirgaceae bacterium | reverse complement strand
TGAAGAATTGGCTTCCAGGCAAATTTCTTCAGTATGGCTAATACTATGGCGAATGACAACGTCATCCAAAAGATGAGTCCAATATCAGGGGTAATTAATTCCATAATTAAAGTCTTAAGTAAAGCTTGTATCCCAACCTAATGTTAGGGATACAAGCTTATTACAATTAGGTTGTGAAAATGACCAAAGCACAAATAATGATTGCAAAGAACACAGCTCCCTCAACCAGGGCTGCTGCCACAATCATATTTCCTCTAAGATCATTGGAGATTTCAGGCTGACGTGCCATTGCTTCCAAAGCGCTGCCACCGATTCTACCGATACCTATTCCGGCACCAATAGCGGCTAGTCCAGCCCCAATCCCAGCGCCCAGATATCCGTTCGCTGCATCCAATAAAATTGATAAAATAGACATAACAAGTTATGATTTGAAATTAAATAAAATTCAATATTAATGATGGTCCTCTACTTTTGCCATTCCGAAGTATATCGCGGACAGCAAGGTAAATACATATGCCTGTAGAAAGGCCACCAAGATCTCCAGTAATAACAACGCCGCAGAAAAGAGCGTGGAAACCACTGAAGTACCATATCCTGCCCATATATTCATGCTCCCAAATATGAATATCATGCTTACGAAAACCAGAATGATCATGTGACCGGCTACAATATTTGCAAACAATCGAAGCATTAGTACGAAGGGCTTTGAAAACACTCCGAATACTTCAATGACGGGCATTAACGGTATGGGGAACTTCAACCACCATGGTACCCCTGGATTGTTGAATATGTGAATCCAATATCCCTTATTGGTATTGATGGTGGTAATTACGAAGGTAAATAGTGCCAATACCATAGTCACAGCAATATTCCCGGTCACATTAGCACCTCCGGGAAAAATGGGGATCAGGCCCATCATGTTGTTTATCCAGATAAAGAAGAATACTGTCAAAAGAAATGGCATGTACTTGAAATAGTCATCTCCTATTGATGGCTTAGCTATATCATCTCTGACGAATATTACCAGGGGCTCAATAACCGACTGAATTCCTTTTGGTGCTTGACCCTTGTTTCTGGTATAAGCATTACCCACGGTAATTAATATCAAACAGAGCAACAGGATACTGATAATTATTGCTGCTACGGTCTTGGTAATAGACAAATCATAAAACGAAGCACCGTTTTCAGCAACAATATGGCCATCTTCTAATTTGTATCCATTATAACCAGAGTGTCCGTGGTGAAACTGACTAGACATAAATACCTCCAGGCCTTTTCCCGGGCTGTATAGAATTACTGGCAAAGGTATTGAAACATGATGGCCTTTCCAGGTAAGAATATGCCAATCATGAGCATCCAAAACTTCCTCAAAAATCAATTCCCCTACATCCAACTGCTCCGTTTCCTGGTGTGTGGAGTCAGGATCTGCCGATGCGATAACTCCGGAAATCGTGAGCCCAAAGGTGAAGATTATCAGTAAGATGCGTCTGATCAGATAACTTAGAATGCTCTCGAATATTCGCATTATATTCAAAACTCTGGAGATTATATCAGTTTTTCGGAGGGCAAAAATAGACATTAAATAGCAAAGAAAAAACAAATGATACCTATTATTGGCAATAATAACTACCGGTGATTCGGATGGGTTTTAGTGTCAAGTCAAGGCTAAACCTACGGCTAATCCGGGGTCCGCCTTACCCATTATTTAACCTTTGACTGGCACTAGTGCTTTGTGAATTGAGGTGTTTATTTAGAAAATATACCTCCAAAGTTGTGTATAGTAGGTATAAAACCAGAAAACCAATAAGTAAACCAGCAACTTGATCACGATACAGGAAGCCCATGGTCAGAATAAAACCAAAATACAATACTAGCTTTAACATAGTAGCCACTATAAAGACTCTGATGAACTTTTGCGGCTTCCCTTTACTTACTTTGAGTAGTACTATGTGGACAATTGAGGTCACAAGTACCAGAAACCCAATCATTATTAAGAAATGGTAGACGTTCAAATATTCCGGTTTCCAAATAGCGAACAATAAAACCAGGCCCACCAATAATACACTTAGGGAAAAAAGAGCCTTAAAGAACTTACCGGGAGCTAATTTCAATTTTAAAGGGTTCGAACAATTTTATACAATACCAGTCCCAGGGCTGCAATAATAAAAATTAGTGTAAATGCCGGGAACCGGAGGTCAAACAACTCATCGGTTTTAAGGCCGAGCCATGCTGAGAAACCCATAATTGCCATCATCTGAAAGGCAATGGCTGAATAACGGGTGTACTGTTTAAGCTGGTTTGTAGCCTTGTTGCGCTCGGTTTCCTTGGACATTTTGAAGTCCCTTTAATGGAACAGATGTATCATCTCTATCCGGAGTCTTTGAAAGACCCAATTGTATATCATCAATATGGGCCCCCATGGTACACCCTCCATTAAATGTTGCCCCGGATTCAACAATGAGTTTGTTGGTCACTATGTCTCCATGAATAACACAGGTGGGTTTTAGGATCAACATCTCAGAAACCTCCACTTTTCCTTTCACCTCTCCCGCGACTTCTGCATTCTTTGCAAGTATATTGCCGTCGACATAAGACGATTGAGCCAGTGCAGCCTTACCCTTGGTGATCAGATTTCCAATCACTCTTCCTTCAATCCGTAGGTTACCAGATGTCTTGATATTTCCTTCAAGAATGGTACCCCGGCTAATTATATTGCTGGGGGTACTTTGTACTGCTAGGTTACGATTATCATCTTTGTTAAACATAGTGATTACGCTTAGAATGAAACGAATTCCTCTGGATTTACAGGGTTGCCATTATACCATAATTCAAAGTGAAGATGGGGGCCTGACGTCAATTCACCGGTATTCCCAATAATAGAAAGGATATCTCCGGCACTTACAAAATTACCAACTTTTTTCAATAAAGCCGAATTGTGTTTGTAAACAGAGATCAGATTGCCCTTATGCTGTACCGAAATGACGAATCCAGCCTCCTGTGTCCAATCTGAAAATATCACGGTACCGTCTGCCACACATTTAACCGGCTCGTTCTTTTTGGACACTACGTCAACCCCATAGTGTTCATTCTTAACATTGTAGGGAGACAATACAATTCCAGAGATAGGTGAAAATAAAAAAATCTCCTGCAGGTCTCCTGGACTATTACTGCCCAGGTCCAGTAATAGGTCACCACCTTCTTCGAATTCCTTGCGAAACTGTGAATCAATTGGAGGCAGGTTATCCAGATCTATTTCGGTATTAAGGTTACTCAATCTTTGCCCGGAAGTATAAGTTGTTATGTCTACAGTGTCATCACCTTTTATAATCATGGTAAGATTATCAATAAACTGATCTTTAAGATCTACTTCATAAGCCAGGCTGTCTACTGCAGAAGAAAGTACAATTAACCGTTTGTTCGCTTCTAGTTCCGCGTGTTCCGGATCAAACCATTGAGCGAGCAGGGTTTTAACCAGAAACAGACTAATTAGCATAAATAGCATCATCAGAGTTAGGATAAAAACTATTAACTTCGCATAGGTAAAACTGAATGTGCTTTTCTCAGCAAAATTCTCCTCGTTCCTGATGATCAGAAGATATCTGTTGAACAGCCCATAGGTTAATTTGGATTTAGCGCTCAAAATTTTTGCGGGTTCGTTCAACAAAATTATACACAACATAGCAATTTTGAGTAAGTAATTTTGTATTAAATATGCATTTTTTACGTTGCATAAGCATATTGTTCCAGTTGCTTTGAATACCAAAAGATACCCTTTTAGACCAGGTCTTTGGATTGTAATATGGATGTTGGCAAGCTGTTCTTCAGAGAAGGACACTTTGGTCAGTAAGACTTACCACAATGTTACGGCCCACTATAATGCCTACTTCTATGCCAATCAGAGGCTAAAGGAAGTACAACAGGCTATCGAGACCAGTTTTCAACCCAACTACGACAGAATTCTAAATGTCTTCACACCAGTAGATACTATAATTGTTTCCAGCAACCAGGACAAGCTTGATGATGCAATTAAGAAGGCTGCTGCTGCTATTCAGTTCCATAAAAATAGTGACTGGGTCGACGATAGCTATGTCCTGATAGGTAAGGTGAAGTTTTATCAGGGAAAATACGAAGCAGCAATCCAGACATTCAAATATGTAAATAGCATTAGTGATGATGAGGAGGCAGTCCATGATGGTTTGATAGCCCTAATGCGTACTTATATTGAATACGGTGAAATGAATAATGCTATTGCGGTCTCAGATTTCCTGAAAAAAGAAAGTTTGAATAAGCAAAATCAGCAGAATTTGTATCTCACCAGGGCCTACATGTACCAGAAAAGAAATGATCTGAATAATATGGTACAAAATCTTGCAGAGGCCGTGCCCTTGATGTCATTGGGTGAGGGAAGTGCCAAGATATACTTCATAATTGGGCAAATCTATCAAACCCTGGGATTCGATGCAGAGGCACATAACAACTACCTTGCTTGTGTTAAAAGTAATCCACCATATGAGTTATCATTTTATGCAAGTCTAAAAATGGCTCAGGTGTTTGAGCTTGCACGTAGTAATGACCTTAAAAAGGTAAGACGATACTATGTTAAAATACTCAAGGATCGTAAGAATAAAGAGTTTAGGGACAAGATCTACTATGAAATGGCGGAGTTTGAGATGAAACAGGGCGAATTGGACCCCGCTATTGAATATTACGAATCTTCATTAGCCGCGAGCGTAGGCAATAAAAGACAAAAGGCCCACTCCTATTTGAAGCTGGGATTGATTAACTATGACACACTCAAGGACTTTTCTAAGGCTAAGGCATATTATGACAGCACCATGATGGTGCTTCCCACAGATGAGCCCGATTACCAATTGATACAGGAAAGACAACAAATACTAGAAGATTTCGTCACTCAGTTGAACACAATTTCATTGCAGGATAGTTTATTAACCCTATCCAATATGGACAGTTTGGAGCTCAGTGTTTTATTGGACAGTGTAATAATCAGACAAGAGCGGCTGGCGTTGGCAAAAGAGGAGAAGCGATTGAAAGAAGAAACCCAATTTTCCGGCAAAAGCATATTTGATGATGCAAATACAGTAGTTGCCCAAAGTGGAGCAACATGGTATTTTTACAATACTTCCGCGGTAAGCGCCGGCCAATCAGAGTTCATTCGTCGGTGGGGCAATCGGACGCTGGAAGATAATTGGAGAAGATCCAATAAAGACGCGCGCATTTCGGTATCCAACGAGGAGTTGGTTGACGAAGATGAATCCGAGCCAGAGGACGAAGCCACGGATGATATTGAAGATGTACGCACCGCTCAGAAAGAAGCATTTTATCAAACTATTCCCTTCAGTATCCAACAGAAGCATTTAGCGGACTCCCTTATCGAATTGTCATATTACAACCTGGGTAACATTTATAATTTTCAACTCAAGGAAAAAGTCAACGCTTACCAAACCTTTGAAACACTACTCAGCAGATATCCAGCCACGGAATATAAACCAGAGTTACTTTATCAATTATATCTGATTTACACCGAGCTTAGTGATCCTGGTGCCCAAAAGTGCCGTGATCAATTACTAAATGATTTTCCTAATTCAACTTTTACCAAGACATTACTGAATCCACAATACAAGCAGGAATATGACGCGCTGGCCGAGAAGATGCAGCTGGAATACAAAACAGCCTATGAATTATATCAGGGCTATTATTTTGATAGTTCGTTATTTGTTATCAACAGGGCGCTGAATGACCACCTTGAAAACAGCTATACGGACAATTTGAAATTGCTGGAAATCCTGAATAAAGGACAAACTGGCAATCTATATACCTATCGATTTGAACTACAAAAATTTCTTACGGACTTTCCAGAAAGTGAGCTCAATGAATACGCACAGAAACTTTTGCGGGCGGCCCATGAATTGCCATTACAACTAGCTCGTCTGGGAGGCGCTACTTTTGATCAAAATCTTAACCGGGATCATATTTTTGTTATAGTATATTCCACCAAAACCATTCGAGATGGTAATTTTGCCAGCGAGTTTGATCAGTTTAATCAACAGAATTTGGCCCAACAGAAACTGACATCTTCATCACTTATTTTTGACGAAAGTCAAGCAATGGTATTAGTTCAGGACTTCGGTGATAAAGGGAAGGCCTTATCTTACTACGAAACTTTACAAAAACAAGGGTTCTTAAATGACTATTCAGACCAACAGTTCAGTACTTTTGTGATAACCAAAAAGAATTTCGAAATATTTTATCAAACTAAAGATCTGAAAGGCTACCTGTCATTTTTTAATAATTTTTATTTGGAATAACATGGCAAAAAGGAAAAAGAAGGATTCCATTGCTGATTTTTGGCTTGCGAATACACTTAAGGCTCTGTGGATTGGTTTTGGAGTGATGGTGTTGATCATCTTCTTATATGTCTTCGCTGTAAAAGGAGACTGGTTTGGCTTATTTGGTGGTATGCCAAGCGTAAAATCATTGGAGAACCCGGAAAACCAACTGGCGTCTGAACTCTATTCTGCCGATAAAGTATTGCTTGGAAAATACTACCGGCCAAATAGTAACCGGACCCCTGCTCAATACCAAGATCTCAGTCCAAATCTAGTGCACGCACTTACGGCTACCGAAGACATACGTTTTGATCGACATTCGGGAATTGATCCCATAGGTATATTGCGTGCGATGGCTGGAGTTATCACCTTCAATCGCAAAGGTGGAGGAAGTACTCTTTCACAACAGCTGGCTAAAAACCTGTTCAATACCAGACAAGAGGATTTTGACGGAGCTTTATTAAAAAGAATTAAGAATAACGATATAAAGACCATCATCCAAAAGTCGAAAGAGTGGATCATTGCTGTGGAGTTGGAAAAAAACTTTACCAAAGAAGAAATCATGGCCATGTACCTCAATACCGTTGACTTTGGAGGCAACACCTTTGGGATCAATGTGGCTTCGAAGACTTTCTTTAATACCACTCCTGATAGCCTGGAAGTCCAGGAGGCAGCTGTACTAGTGGGCTTGGTGCAAGCACCATCCCTTTACAATCCTGTCCGTAACCCTGAGAATTCTAAGAGAAGACGGGATGTGGTTATGGGACAAATGGAAAAATACCATTACATCTCTGAGGCGATGTTGGACTCATTGATAGATATGCCTGTAGAAGTAGATTATGAGGTGCAAAACCAAAATGTTGGCTTAGCTACCTATTTCCGTACAGTGACAGGAAACTTCCTACGGGATTGGGCCGAAGCCAATGGTCATGACCTTTATGGCGATGGGCTCAGAATCTTTACCACCATTGACAGCCGGTTACAAACTTATGCTGAAGAGGCCATGGCGGAACAAATGAAAGCGCTCCAAGCTAAGTTCCTGAAGCACCTCGAAGGTAGACAACCATGGATAGACGAGAACAAGGAAGTAATTCCAAATTTTCTAGAAACCAGTATGCATCGGACGCGATTATATCGTCAATTAAAGCAAAATTATGCGGATGATCCGGATTCTATAGAGATCGTTCTCAATCTTCCTAAACAAATGACGGTGTTTTCCTGGGAAGGTGAAATAGATACGGTGATGAGTTCTATGGATTCATTGAGATACTACAAACATTTTCTACAGAGTGGATTCCTGGCAATGGATCCTCATACCGGACATATTAAAGCCTGGGTAGGTGGCATCAATCACAAGTATTTCAAGTATGATCATGTAAAACAAGGCAAGAGGCAGCCTGGATCCACTTTTAAGCCTATTGTTTATGCCACAGCAATCGAGAACGGCTATTCACCCTGTTATACTCTGATGGATACAAAGGTAACTTTTGATATCCCGGGTGATAAGAAATGGACTCCACAAAATGCCGGTGGTAAATACACTGGGCAACAGATGACCATCCGCAGAGCTATGGCCAATTCTGTAAATTCCATCACAGCTAAAATGATGCAAAAAGTTGGGCCATCTGAGGTAGTCAAAATGGCTAAAAGATTGGGAATTGAAAGTGATTTGGAGGCTGTTCCTGCACTTTGCTTAGGGGTTAATGATGTTTCCTTGTTCGAGTTAGTAGGGGCATACAGTACGTTTGTAAATAAGGGCACCCATATCTCTCCGTTTTTTATTACCCGAATTGAGGATAAAAATGGAAATATACTGCAGGAGTTCCCTCCAAAAACCTTTGAGGCCATCAATGAAGAAACGGCATATATAATGATTCACATGCTGAAAGGAGCTTTGGAGGAAGACCGTGGTGCTGCTTTGGGGTTAAGCTACGAAGTCAAGGTGGACAATGAGATTGGGGCAAAAACCGGTACCACGCAAAACGCCTCGGATGGGTGGTTCATTGGTGTGACCAAAGACCTGGCAGCTGGTGCCTGGGTGGGAGGGGACGACCGTAGCATTCACTTCAGGAGTTGGGTATCAGGGCAGGGGTCAAGAACCGCCCGACCAATATGGAACCGTTTTATGGAAAAAGTATACGGCGATAATGAAACCCACATTACCAAGGGTCCATTTCCCCGACCCATCAGGAGACTATCGGTGGAGATTGATTGCGATCAATATACAGACATTGCGAATGTTTCGGATTCGTTGGAAATAGAAATACCGGTAAATAACATCAACCCGGATGATATCCGCTAGTGGACACTACAAAGTCTAATGCATCATCCTGGTTCAAATATGGCCGCACCTTCGTACACTAAACAACAGGTAAGTAAATTACCCTCACAACCGGGTGTATACCGATTCTTAAACAAGGAAGGAAAGGTGATCTATGTAGGCAAGGCTAAGGACTTGAAAAAACGGGTGTCCAGTTACTTTAATAAATCCAGCTTGCCAAATCGGAAAACCATGCGAATGGTATGGGAAATATCAACTATTGAATGCACCGTAGTTAACTCTGAATTTGATGCCCTTCTTCTGGAAAACAATCTGATAAAAAAAACGCTACCCAAGTACAACATCAGACTTAAAGATGATAAGAGTTTTCCTTATATCTGGGTACCTGATGAGCGGTTCCATAGAATTATGCCAATCAGGAATAAACACAATTATAAAGGGGGCACATTTTTCGGGCCATACGCCAATGTGGTAGCCATGAAGAGTGTGCTTGACCTGATCAGAAAGCTATATACCATTCGTACTTGCAAGTATGACCTAAGCGAGAAGAATATTGATAAAGGGAAGTTTAAGATATGTCTGGAATATCATATTGGCAACTGTAAAGGTCCATGCGAAGGCCTACAAAGCCAGCAAGACTACGACCGTGACATTGAGCAGGCGCTTAATGTATTAAAGGGTCGATTGACTTTGGTTAAGAATTACTTTAAAGATAAGATGTTTGAAGCTTCAGAAAAATTAAATTTTGAACGGGCTCAAAAAATGAAGGAGCGTCTGGGGTTACTAGCAAAGTTTCAGGCAAAATCCACCATCGTCAACCCCAGAATTTCCGATCTGGATGTCTGTTGTATATATTCCGATGAAAAGATGGCTTTTATCAATTTCATGAGAATAAAAAACGGGGCCCTGGAAACCAGTCATTCTACTCAGATCAAGAAAAAGTTAGATGAGGACGACCATGAGATTCTGACAAAGGTATTGTTCGAGTTTAGACAACGGTTTGACAGTAATGCCAAAAAAGTGCTGGTAAATACAGCAATTGAATGGGAATTGGAGGGGCTGCAAATAACAGTACCACGAAAAGGCGATAAGAAAAAACTTATCGATCTAGGAAGAAAAAATGCCTTGTACTACAAGAAAAAGTACTATGAGAACAAAGAAGAGTTGGCCCAAAAGAAAGACAGGGTACTGAAGGCGCTACAGCAGGATCTAAATCTCAAAACATTTCCAGTGCACATTGAATGTTTTGATAATTCCAACATTCAGGGTGCTTTTCCAGTGGCCTCAATGGTCCATTTCAAGAACGGTAAGCCCTTAAAAAAGGAGTATCGTCATTACAACATTAAATCAGTAGATGGGCCTGATGACTTTGCCTCAATGTATGAGGTGGTCCATCGCAGGTATAGAAGGTTGGCGGGTGAAGATAAACCAATGCCGCACCTAGTGGTAATAGACGGTGGGAAGGGGCAGTTGAACGCCGCCTGTCAGGCCTTGAAAGATCTTCAGCTCTATGGAGCAATTCCTATTATAGGAATTGCCAAAAGGCTGGAAGAAATTTACTTCCCTCATGATCAGTATCCTATTTTCATTGACAAAAAATCACCTTCGCTTAGACTACTACAGCAGGTGCGGGATGAGGCCCATCGGTTTGCTGTTACTTTTCATAGAAACCAACGCAGCAGGAAAAGTCTGGGTACCGAACTGGAACAGATACCTGGAATTGGGTCTCAAACAGCAACCAGACTTTTACGAAAGTATAAGTCTTTAAAAAAAGTAAGGGAAGCAACTGAAAAAGATTTGGCATTGGTTGTCGGCCCATCCAGAGCTGGTAAATTGAAACAGTATTTTAAAGATTAGTTAATCGGCCCGTAGCTTCCAGCTACGGGCCGCGCTTGATAAGTCTTGCGCTACGGAGCATAAAAAAAGGCTGTCTGTAGTTTTAAACTACAGACAGCCTTTTTGAACTATATATATAATAATTTAAATGAGCAAATTAATATTCCCAAAGTTCATGTTCTAATTCCAAGAGCTCCTGCTCTATCCTTTGTGAAGCAATCAAGCCTTCTTTGGGATTGGTATTATAGATATCAGCAATATAAGAATCTTCCGGATTGGATACTTTAATTAACCTTGCGCTGAAAAGCCTTAGCAAAAATGCATCTGCCAAATTCTTGTGTTCAGCGGAATTCTGAGGGTTGAACCAAAGTGCCTCTTCCGGCATACTTCTAAACAACTCTTCCAGGTCCTTGTACCTAAAGGAAGCCACCTGTCTTTGAAGACCGGTTTCCGGAAATTTAGATGCAGGCAAAATTAATGTGATACTCTGAATGTCGTAGAATAGACGACTCCGCCTCTTATCAAAAACCCAGTCTTCCATTATCTCAAGAACTTCGACATCTTTAGGGTAGAAAAAATCGGCACCAGAGGCAGCAGAAGCATCA
>QIEB01000150.1 GCA_003229495.1 Flammeovirgaceae bacterium | reverse complement strand
ACTCAACTCCTTTTTCAATTAGTACCTGCTCCACTTCTTTTTTCATATAATCCATGGCTGGGCATCCCACAAAAGTAGGTGTCATCTCTACGTTAACCTTGCCTTGTGAATCGACTTCTACTTTGGTTATTACTCCCAGGTCGATAAGCGAAATCACAGGAATTTCCGGGTCCTTTACGTCCTCCAGCCACAGTAGTATGTCTTTCTTTTGGAAGTTCATCTTTACCAATCAGTGGATGGATCCAGCCTGAGTACTTCTGCCATTTCATCCAGCAGGGGCTGCAGGTGAGGTGTGTGTTGGCCAATACGTCCGCCGGTTTTGGCTTCAGATAGGTTGTGCTGGGGCAATACCAATGCAGTTGACTCAATCACTTTGGTGATTTCATGGCACCAGCGGGTATATAGATCATCTTCACCGGTAAATATCAGGTCTGAGATCAAATCAGATTCCTGAGGAGAGCGTTCAAAAACACCCAAGGCGAAAGGAATTGCCTGCTCCAGGGTAGTTTGTAAACGGCTTATACTTTCATCGGTACCGGTTCCCAGTTTTTTTATAAACAAGTCTGCATGCATGATATGATATCGCAGTTCACCTACCAACTTTCGGGCGATCTGGGCCAGGGGTTGGCAGCTGGAAGTTGACAGTTGCTGAAACCGTAGCAGGATGGAATGATCGTACAGGAAATGCCTTACCAGGCTGAACTCATACTCACCAATGGGCAGCTCTACAAATTTGCAGTTATGGAACTGCTCAGCATTTCTCATAAAGGCAACGGTATCAGGATCTGCCTCTCCCAGGTCATGCAACAATTCATAGATTGCCAGGCTTTGCCCGATCTTATCTTGTGCCATGGAACTAAATGCGATATCTTCTTCTAAAAGAGGGCCTATACCAGTCCATTCGGAGTTTCTGTGACCCAGTATTAACAGGTCGTCGGCTGTCTTATATAGCAGCTCCTTTAAAGCTATTTTGTTTATCACTTTATCCATCGGGTTGCTGCTTTTCTTTGAATTGTTTGAGCTTATCCCCTGCCCGGTAGGAAATCACATCACGGTGCGTCTTCTCATGGAGGGTAGACCAAATCACATGATCTTCTAAATTGGTAGTTTGCAAATCATTGATTTTTATCAACCAGACATTCAAAATAGGTTTTCCAGCGTTGAACCGGACTTTGGCTTTTTGCAATGCCTGAAGGTGGCTATTTGCTGTTACACGCCCCACGTGCTGGTGTTGTTTCCCCCTTTGGATCAGGTGAAACACTTCATAATCTTCTTCAGGCCCTGCTTCTTGGGCAGGCATTTCATCAATTTGGTCATAAATGTTTTCCTCAAGATCGGAAAACGCGGTAACCCATACCCGGTCCGATGGTACCACCCACATACCGGTACATGTGTATCGGCGGCTAAATTGCTCTTTTGCAAATAAAAATGCCATGTCCGGGGTGGCGGCATGTACGATCCCAGCATGCTCAAATGCTTTAGTCTCTTTCAATTGAATAAATACTTCATAAGTAGGCAACTGGTCCAAAGGTTGACTGTTAAAATCTTTAGTCCGCTGTTCCTGAAGGTTACACCGCTTGATTCGGGGATCTAGTGAATCTAATGCCATATTATTAAGCTAAAGGAGTAACATATTTGGCGTCAGGCGTCAACAAGGCTTTTCGTACCCACCGACCGCGCTCCTCTGCCATTCTTCTAACCGCCAGACGTTCTTTATTGCAAGGTCCATCACCGTTAATAACCCGCTTGAATTCCTCCCAATCAGGTTCAGTATATTCCCATTGACGAGTTTCCTCATTCTTTTGAAGGTTTGGGTCCGGTACTGACAACCGCAGCTCCCAGATCTTTGGAACGTACATATCCAAAAATTGCTGACGACACTCATCATTGGTAGCCATTTTTACCTTCCATTTCATCAGTACTTCTGTATGCACAGATATCCGGTCAGGAGGGCCAAAAAAATGCATCATGGGTGGCCACCACCGGTTGAGTGCTTCCTGAACCATTTGTCGTTGTATTTTTGAACCTGTCGCCAGATGGATCACTGCATGATGACCGTACTTCAAATGAAAGGACTCCTCCACGCAAATTCTCTCTAAAGCTCTGCAATAGGGACCGTAGCTGCCTTTGGAGTTAGCTAGTTGATTTACGATGGCGCCGGCATCAACCAGCCAGGAGATGATGGTGCTATCAGCCCAGGTCAAAGCCGGGTAGTTGAAAATATTTGAGTACTTCGACCTTCCGTTAATCAGGTCTTGCATCATATCTTCCCTGGATTTACCCAGCGTTTCAGCTGCACTATATAACAGCTGAGCATGTCCAACTTCATCTTGTACTTTGGCCATTAGGGCCAATTTCCTTTTAAATCCCGGGGCCCGGGTAATCCAGGTGCCTTCTGGCAGCGCCCCAATAATCTCACTGTGCGCATGTTGTTCGATCATGCGGATTAGCTGTTTACGATACAAGACTGGCATCCAATCAGCGGGCTCAATTTTCTCGCCACCAGCGATACGTGCCTCAAACTCATCTAGTTTAATGGGGTCTTCCTTGGCTAGATTGTCGAATTTGGTGGCCTCAAAAGTATTTCCTCCTCCGTACATATTATTTGTTCCTGGTTTTGATCAATCCATTAATTAACAATTCGGAGAGATGATCTCCAATTTCGTCCATAGACATTTTTCCGGTAGGCCGGTACCATTGATGTGTCCAGTTAATAGATGACAATATGGTCATCATGGCAAATTTTTCGTCAATAACCCTGAACTGACCTTGCTTTATTCCCTGATGGATAATTTCCATGAAAAATTGTTCATATCTGGTGCGCATGGCTAAAAATTCCGATAGATATGGTTCGCTCATATGGCGCCATTCGTTAAAGAATACCGCCGAGGCATCAATATTTTCACTGATCATTTTAAAATGAACCTTGATAGCGGCCTCAAGTTGCTGCTCCGGAGTGGTCTCATTCACCTGTTCAATGGCCAGAAAGAAGGCATTTGCCATCTTAAAGCATATCTTTTGAAGTATTTCTTCCTTGGATTTGATATGAGAGTAGAGGCTGGCCGCTTCAATACCCAGGATCTGCGCCAGATCTCTCATGCTGGAAGCCGCATAGCCTTTAGTCTTAAACAGCATAGTTGCTCGCTCTTCTATTTGCTGTTTTCGTGTAGGTCTTTCAAGAATTTCCATTAAATAAATGTAGACAAACTAACGTTCGTTAGCAATAATTGGGACAATTATTCACTCCTCAGTAGAACTACTTCAAAATTGACGGTTCCTGGAGTATGTTAGTTTTTCTTCCTGGCAATTTGGTATTTTACAAATGAATGGGAATTATTAATTGATAGAAGATGGATGCAAAACTAATGTTACTACTAGTGGCTCTAAATCTTATTGCATGTAAGAGTCGCTCACAACCTTCCGAAATCCAGCCGAACAATGCTTCCGTCAAATACGAGCAGGTGGTGGATGGGTTGGAAAACCCATGGGGAATGGCATTTCTCCCGAACGGCGATATTTTGGTTACCGAGAAAAAAGGGGAAATCAGAATAATCCGAAATGGAATACTTCTGGACCACAAGGTTAAAGGAGTGCCAAAGGTATACGTAAGGGGGCAGGGTGGTCTTCTTGATATTGAATTACACCCTGATTTTGCTCAAAACAAATGGCTCTACCTATCATATTCCAGTAGTGACGGCTCTGGAAGTGGAGGCAATACTGCTATTGCCAGATTTTCTTTTGATGGATCAAAGCTTACTGATAAAAAAGTCCTCTATAAAGCCGGGCCCAATACCACCGGTGGGAATCATTTTGGTAGTCGATTGGAGTTTGACAGTGACCATCTTTTGTATTTCACTATAGGTGAGCGGGGGAATCGAAACCAAAACCCCCAGGATATTTCCAGAGACGGGGGAAAAGTTTATCGTATAAAAGACAATGGTGAAATTCCCGAGGACAACCCTTTTTTCGGTTCGTCCAATGCCATTGAAGCAATTTATTCCTACGGGCATCGCAACCCCCAGGGACTGGTAATCGACCATAAAACAGGAATGATATGGTCTCATGAGCATGGACCTCAAGGTGGGGATGAGGTCAATGTGATCCAGCCTGGCAAAAACTATGGATGGCCAATATTAAGTTACGGTATCAACTACAACGGGACTACATTTGCTGAGGACACCGCCAGAACGGGAATGGAACCTCCGGTGATTTACTGGGTACCTTCCATAGCTCCCTGCGGCATGACCTTGATACTAGGGGATAAATACCCGGGTTGGGAGGGGGACCTCATGATTGGATCTTTGAAGTTCTCTTATCTGGTACATGCCAAAGTTGACGGCAACAAAATTACCTATCAGGAAAGGGTAGCTGAGGGTATTGGCAGGGTTAGAAATGTAGAGCAGGGAAATGACGGATATTTATATGTCGGAGTTGAAGGTAAAGGTATTTTTCGATTAGTCATGGAGTGAGCTAATGCACCGGCAAATAAACGAGTGTCCAGAAATAAGACTTGAAATTTGAATTAACAACTAATTGTCGGATATTTTAGAAGAATAAGTAATTACTTACTGGCAGGGACATGCTAATTGATACTGATTTAACCATAGATCATATAAAGGATAAGGTAGACCAATTTTGGAAACTTTCCGGTGAAAAAATTAAGAGCATTGAGTATGGCTACCAAGGATCTTCCGGCTCACCAGTAGTTACCGTTAAAGGTATATACAAACCGCGCAGCTGGACGGACTGGACACAGGGATTTCAATACGGTTCCTCTGTATTACAATTTGATGCCACCGGGGATGAATATTTCCTGGACCTGGGGATCAAGAACACCAGAGATAAAATGGCCACCCATGTTAGTCATTTTGGAGTGCACGATCACGGCTTCAATAACCAGAGTACTTACGGAAATTTACTCAGGCTAATGAATGAGGGTAAGTATCCGGAGCAGCATTGGATGCGGGAATATTATGTGTTGGCACTGAAGCTATCAGCTTCGGTCCAAGCCAGGCGATGGACTTCACTTCCTGAGGGCGGTTACATTTACTCTTTTAATGGCCCTCACTCATTATTTGTAGATACTATCAGGACCATTCGGGTTTTGGTCCTGGGACATTTATTGGGGCACCATTCTTCTGAAGAAAATGATATCACCATCAATTTGTTACAAAGGGCAATGCAGCATGCGTTGGCCACTGCAGAATACTCAATATTTTATGGAACGGGTAGAGATCAATATGATGTTCGGGGCAGAACAGCTCATGAGTCTATTTTCAACATCAATGACGGTAATTTTCGCTGTCCCGGGACACAGCAGGGATACAGTGGCTATTCCACCTGGACCCGAGGCTTAAGTTGGGCCATGCTGGGATTTGCAGAACAACTGGAGTTTATCCATAGTCAGCCAGAGCTCCTGGAATCGCTGGAATTGGGGGGTAAAGAAAAAGTTGAGTCCACACTTCTGAAAGCTGCCAAGGCCACTTGTGATTTCTTTATTCAGAATACTGCGCAAGACGGGATTCCTTATTGGGATACCGGGGCTCCGGGCCTTGAAAAATTCCCTGATTGGCGAGAAGTCGATTCCAATCCATACAATGACTATGAACCGGTAGATAGCTCCGCCGCTACCATAGGGGCCCAGGGCTTGCTTAGATTAGGCAGCTATTTGAAAAAAAAGGGAGATAAAGATTTTCAAAAATACTGGTCTGCAGGTCTTACCGTGGGCAAAAATCTTCTCGATGAACCATATATAAGTTTGGAAAAGAAGCATCAAGGATTAATTTTGCATTCTATTTATCATCGGCCCAATGGCTGGGATTATACCCCTGATGGAAGCAATATTCCTTATGGTGAGTCCAGTATGTGGGGAGATTATCATGCCCGTGAACTGGCTCTTTATCTTCATAGAATTATTAAAGACGAAACGTATTTTACATTTTTTACTGCAATAGCACCGGTCAATGGCTAAATCAAAACCCAGATATAAGAGAATCGCCCAACTTAAGACCAGTGACGATTTCAAAAGCCATATCAACCAGTTGAATTTGCAGATGCCTTTCAAGGAAAAATTAAGTGAACCGGCAAGTTCTTCTTTAGCCAGATCTCTGACCTTGAAATCAGGCAAACAAATAGGAAACAGATTTTGCATACTTCCTATGGAAGGATGGGATGGCACCACAGACGGACTTCCTTCCGATTTAACCAAAAGACGTTGGCATAATTTTGCTATTAGCGGGGCCAAACTTCTTTGGGGTTGTGAGGCTGTGGCCGTTTGTCCTGAGGGCAGAGCTAATCCAAATCAACTCATGATCAATCATAAAACACTGGATTCATTTAAAAAAATGTACCAGGATATAATTGATCAGCACCAGCAACGTTTTGGTGATTCTTCTGATTTAGAGGTCGGACTGCAACTTACCCATTCGGGCCGTTTTGCGCGTCCCACCAAAGGAAAACCAGGCCAGCCAATAATTCTTTACAGGCATTCGGTACTGGATGAAAAACTGGATTTGCCAGATGATTATCCACTGCTAGCGGATTCAGAAATTGATCACCTGGTGGAAGACTTTATTGCTGCTGCTCAAATGGCCTGTGATGCTGGTTTCCATTTTGTTGACATCAAACATTGTCATGGATATCTGGGACATGAATTTTTGAGCGCCTTCAATAGACCAGGAAAGTATGGCGGGAGCCTGGAGCACCGCACCCGGTTTCTGAGATCGATCGTCAAGGGCATAAAAGCTACTAGTAACATTCCTGTTGCGGTTCGATTAAGCGCCTTTGATTGGATTCCTTTCAGACAGGGAGTTGACGGTGTAGGGCAGCCCTACTATTATAACGGGTCCTATACCGAAGCATTTGGTGGTAATGAAACAGGACAAGGGGCTGACCTTAAAGAAGTATTCCAGCTGTTTAAAATATTTAAAAATCTGGGAATCGAGTTGGTTTGTATCACCGGAGGAAGCCCATACTACGTGCCACATATCCAAAGGCCTGCATTGTTTCCACCTTCCGATGGCTACCTGCCCCCTGAGGACCCGTTAGTAGGTGTAGCCAGACAAATACAAATTACTGGTCAGATTAAGCAGCAATTCCCTGAAATGAAGATTGTGGGCTCGGCATATTCTTATCTTCAGGAATGGCTCCCACAGGTTGCAGAAGCTGTGGTCGAGCAAGAACTGGTAGATTTTGTAGGTCTGGGCAGGATGGTTCTTAGTTATCCCGACATGCCGGCAGATATACTTGAAGGTAATGGTCTGAAGAGGCAAAAGATATGCAGAACATTTTCGGATTGTACTACAGGGCCCAGACAAGGAATGATTTCTGGTTGTTTTCCACTGGATCCTTTTTATAAAAACATGCCAGAGGCGGCCCACTTAAAAGAAATAAAACAAAAGCTGTAGTCATGACGAAGAACGTATTGATCACTGGTGGAACCAGGGGCATAGGGCTGGGAATCGCCAAAGAAATGGCCAGGAAAGGATGGAATCTTGCCCTAAACGGAGTAAGGGATGAACAGCAGGTTACTGAACTGTTATCCGAGCTAAGGAAGATCGGGGTTGAGGTGATCTATTGCCAGGCGGATATTTCTCAACCGGAAGACCGCGCAGAACTAATGTCTTCAGTGCTTGATCATTTCGGGCAACTACATGTTCTGGTAAATAATGCCGGTGTTGCTCCGCTAGATCGAAAAGATTTACTGGTCACATCTGAAGAGAGCTATGACCGGGTAATGACTATTAACCTAAAGGGTCCGTTTTTCCTTACTCAGCAGATTGCCAATCACATGATTGACTGCAAAAAAACTGATGCTGAATTTGCAGGATGTATAATAAACATCAGCTCAGTTTCTGCCACCCTGGTTTCTACCCAAAGGGGGGAGTATTGTATTTCGAAGGCTGGAATGAGCATGATGACACAGCTGTTCGCGGTTCGTATGGGCGAATTTGGGATCCCTGTATATGAAGTACGCCCGGGAGTTATAGCAACAGATATGACATCCGGGGTAATGGACAAGTACCGAAAACTCATAGATCAGGGATTGTTTGTAGAACCCCGGCTGGGAAATCCCAGTGATGTTGGGAAGGTGGTGGCAAGCCTGGCAACGGGAACATTCCCATACAGTACAGGAAACGTAATAGCGGTCGATGGTGGCCTGTCTATTCCAAAATTATAATTGCAAATGAAAATGAAATTTAAAAAAATCTGGTGGACTGATTCGATATTCATAATAATGACTATTGCGAGTTTTACCGGCCTGCTAATACCGGCAGGTCAGATCAATCCAAAATTTGTTGGTATACCCTATACTGTGTGGGTAGGGGTACTATTTTGTATATTATATGTAATAGTGGCATATATAGCATCCAAGCTACAGGAGGAGGGCCCCGATGATCACTAGTTTTATAATTGCCGGGACTATTTACCTGTCCATACTTATATATTTAGCTCGAAGGTCGCGGTTAAAGGAAAAAACTACCTCCAATTATTTATTGGCGGGAGGAAACCTGGGGATGCTGCTTGGACTGTTTACCACCGCCGCTACTATTTTTAGTGCTTTTACGGTAATCGGGATGCCTGATTTTTTCCGTACTCACGGTATTGGGGCATGGATTTTTCTGGGGGTTGCCGACGCCATGATGGTATATGTACTAATAAGGGTGGGAGTAATTATTCGCCAAAAAGCCCGGTCCGGTAATTATGAAGGAATGGCCGGCCTTCTGACCCGTGCCTATGGATTTAAATTCGCTGGATTTGTGGCCTTTACAGGCGTGGTGATCTTTCTGGTCCCATATATTTCTGTTCAAATTCGGGGAGTATCAATTTTTCTGAATGCTGCATTTCCCAATGCTTTGCCTGTTTGGGGTTGGGGTACCATCATTGTAGCCATTATGATCATTTATAGCGAGATCGGAGGTTTAAGGGCCATCATGTACAATGATACACTCCAGGGTATTATTCTCTTCATTGTGATATGGATCATTGGGTGGAACTGCTTAAGTGAGTTTGGAAGTGTGGCCGCAATGTTTGAAAAAGTTGAATCTACTAAAGCGGCTTTATTGTCAGTTCCCGGCCCTAATGGCTTGTTCACTACTCAATTTTTTATCATCTCCGCCATTTCCATTGTTTTGCTGCCTTTTACACAGCCCCAGATCTCTACTCGGGTAATCATTATGAAAAGCACCTCTGCGCTTCGCAGAATGGCCATTGGGTTGGGCATATTTGCCACCCTGGTTATTCTTCCCACCATGTTTATGGGGATGTATGGCGCGGTTCTCTATCCGGATAGTTCGGTTCAGGACTTTATTGGTCACGTACTTCTATATGATCAGGCGCCTGCGGTTGCTGCTTTAGGACTTATCGGTTTAATTGCAGCTGCTATTTCTACCTCTGATTCCCAGATATTTGCCCTGGGAACTGAGCTTAGGTCTCTGTTGACCGTTGACGATAAAAGAGCATTGGCCATTACCAGGGTATTTATATTGGTTTTTGGGGTAATTGCATTGGTATTTTCCATTCTCAGTTCTGAACAATTGGTTTTATTGGCTCGAACAAGTTTTGCTGGAACCGCTATGTTGGGCCCTTTAATTCTTGTGGGTATCCTGAGCAGGAAAAGACCTGGCCTGCTAATTCCTATCTGTACCCTGGTGGCTCTGTTGGTATTTGTACTTTCCAGCGCCGGGGTTATTCCTGACAGGATTGGACCATTGGAAATTGAGATGCTGTTATTTTCCTTTCTACTGATGGTTACAGGTATCGAACTGTTAAGACTTAAATTACAAAAGGAGATTACCTAAGTCAAACCATCATGGATGCCAGGATCAAGGAATATCTGGAGCGACTGGGCTTGATCTACTATGGATTGATTGCGCCCCCATTACTGCTATTCCCGGCAGTATATCTTCCTTTGAAAGATGGGGTCTTACAAACCTCAACTCAAGTTTCGTTTTGGGTAAATGCACTGTACTATGTGGCAGGGTTGCTATTGTTTTTGGTAGTGTTTTTTGCCAGGCGCCTGTTCAAACGAAATTTAGCAGTCATCACCAGGGATTGGCCTTTTGAACAAAAACTAAACTGCTACCAAAGAGCATCACTGATATTCTATATTTTTGTGCTTATATCCAGCCTCAGTTCCGTTGGACTACTATTCATTACAGAACATCAGCTATTTGTGGCCACCTATCCCATTCTTCTGCTGCTTATCTCTCTTTACAGACCTACCGTTCAAAGATTGAGGAGGGAGCTTCCCCTGGGTGAAAAATAGCTGGCCGTGATCAAGAATGAGGGCCAAATAACTAAAGATATTAGGTAACATAAGTGAAGAACCGGGGCTTATGGAGCCGCCCTGATTTTGTCTTAGTCTAATTCGAAAGTGATGGAATAATCTCCCCGTGAAGCGGTGGCTCTGTTATCGCAAGTTCCATCACCATAGTCAACCGTGACCAGAGGACGTCCATCAAAAGTAGCATCAAAAGAACCTGACACTACATAGTCGCACCCGGCAATTACTAACAATGGTTCCTTAATATTTACAACGTATGTTACACCATTTTTTCCGGTCCCGGTTGAAGATCCCGTAATTAGAATTTCAACTGTTTCGTTAAAAGTAAAACCGTAATCGAGGTCTTGTTCGTAGTTTATTTGTTTGCCATCAGGACAATTTACTACCCCATCATTCACTACTACATTGAAGCTGAACCCGCCTTCACTAAAAGTCAGATTCGAGGTGCTAATACTTCCGCTCACACCGTACCCGTTTACTTGGTACCCATCGAAAGTAACAGTATAGGAAAAGTTACCGGTGCCTATCGCTCCACTCCAATCGATCAAAAAGCTGCCGGACCGTACTTTACCGTCCAGTCCCTCACACTCTGTTTCGAAAGTGACTAATAATTGATTTTCAGTCTGAGTATTATTTACAGTGTAACACTGTTGAATTCTTCCATTTAATACTTGTTCATTTTGAAGTATCTGATTGGAAATGGTCACTGCGTCTGCAAAGGTGATGGTAGCCTCATCAACGGACGAAACGTTGGCAACATCTTCAGGTGTTACATTCTCGTTAATATTGTCGGTGTCATCGCTGCATGCCCAAAATCCTGCAATTAGTA
>QIEB01000248.1 GCA_003229495.1 Flammeovirgaceae bacterium | reverse complement strand
TTTAAAGGCCCCAGGTTCAATTTTAGATTTGAATGGTTGAAATGACCCACAGCTAAAGTAAAAATATGTACAATAATGAAGTCGTCAATGCCGAAACCTATCATAGCCAGTGGTAGATACTCTATGCTTCGATAGACTAATGTTTCCATCCAATGATATCTCAAATGAGCAGCGAACCCCATTTGTTGCACGCTGTGATGAACTTTATGGAACTCCCAAAGAAAATCAAATTGATGTAACAAACGATGTGTCCACCATTGAACGAAATCCCGTATAACCAACAGGGTCAATAGCTGGGCCCAGACAGGCCATTGTTCTATATGTATGGCCACCAGATTTCGAATACCAAAAAGAGCTAAGAAATCTTTGAATAGGTTTACCAGTACATCAGAAGCTGCATTATATATGATCAGGGAAAACAAAAAGAAATTAAAAAACATGTAGAAAAAATCCAGCCAAAAGTCCAGCCGGAATTTGGCCTGATCGCCCCTCCATGGCCGGGCCCACTCCAATAGTAAAAAGAACAAACTAATCCCTATCAGCCAATAGAAATAGTTATGCCAATGCAGGTGGGTAACTTCCCCCCATAGGTAGGAAGCGTATCCTTGATATCCAGACAAAAATAGCTCCAGGTAGTCTTTCACGGTCATTCCTGTAAATAATACCAATCAATTGTTGTCAACGGAGTCCGTCTTCCTTTCTTTTTTGGACCGTAATGGAGAGACAAATAGTCCAAAATCAACACTTCATTTTCTCCTAAGTCCCAAAGCCCCTGGTCCCTTTGCATCCAGCGGATCATCTGCTCCCAGCCTTCGCGGCTTGCACTATTTTGGGTAACAAGTTTCGCCGAATGACAAGCGGTACATTGTCCCCTGACGAGTTCAAAATTCTTATCTATTACCAGTCCGGTAACACTGTCTACAGCAGTTTTAGATTCGATTACTATTGACGTGTTTAACTGTTCCCGGGTTTGACAGCTGACAGCCAGTATTAAAACGCCAAACAACATTTTTAGCCCTAAATTCATTATTCCACTCTTATTGCGATTCGATGACAGGCATTATTAAGATACCCCCTTGGGTTCCATCCAGGAACCACCATGGGCTGATGATCACCTAAATTGTCAGTAGCTCTGACCCATAATTCATGGTATCCCGGGTACGGAAACTTCATCTTGCCGCTCCAATGTTGCCAAGCCAATGGATTTGATGGCAGTTTCAATTCCAGGGGATGCCAGGTATTTCCGAAATCCACAGAAGAATCAACTTTTGTCACTGACTGGTCCCCTGCCCAAGCATGGCCATGAAATTCTAAAATCTGGTTTTTCTTAATTATGGCACCGGTGCGAGGGTAACTTATGATTGATTTTACTGGCATTGACTCAATGATGCACATGTCTTCGTCAGCAACTTTACTTCCCGGAGCAACAGGTTTGCAAGGTACACGATAAGACTGTCCCTGCATCTTGGCTCCATCGTGCACCTGGTTACGGATCACAATGCGACTCAACCATTTTCCTGAAGTACTTGCCGGCCAACCTCCAAACACCAGCCTGAGCGGATAGCCATGCATTAGTGGCAGATCTTTCCCATTGGCCGCCCAAGCGATCAGGGACTCATCTTCAAGTGCCTTTTTAATGGGTACCCCACGACTGATGGGCACCTTTTGAGGATCTCCGCTTAAATGGGTGTCCTTCCCGTAATAACCAATGTAAACGGCATCGGCTTTCAACCCGGCCCTCTGTAATACATCCTTTAACCTAACCCCAGTCCATTTTGGGGCGCCCACGGCACCTGTGGTCCATTGATTCCCTTTGGCAGGAGGATCAAATTCTGATCTTCCATTTCCGCCACATTCCAGTACCAATTGATAGGTATAATGTTCAAAGTCAGATTTTAATTGAGCTAGTGTAAACGTTTTGGTGGTCACAGCAGATTCACCGGAGATTTCCAGCGTCCACTTCTCAGGATCAATTTCACTTGGGACCAAACCATTATTCCGCACAAAAAGTCTGTCCATGGAAGTAACCTCTTCATCAAGTAAATGCGCAGGTGCTTCCGTGTTCCAGGGTCTATCATTTAAAACCAGCATATCCGGGTGCTTACCTGGCAGGCCCGGCTGGGATATTCCGCTAGCTCTCAGGTGATATCCCGTAAGCAAGGTTGGCGCCAGCAAACTGCTAATAGTTACTGCAGAGCTGGTCTGAATAAACTTCCTTCGTGACCAGTAGGATTTCTTTTTGAAGCTTCTGTTCATGAAAGCAATCTACTAGGATTTTAGTAATTTATTTAGCCTACCATGGTTTCAACCCCGGTTTTTGCATTAGGGTTGGTGGTGAGCTCCTAAAATCACCCTGCCAACGGCAAACCGCTGGGGTTAACTAACTCGTTAGTACTGGGCAGACTGCTACACAACCGTACACAAAGCGGCGTTTATCTGTCCGAAATAGCACAGATCTCTCTCAACAACAAATTACTAAATTGCTAATGCTCAAATGTTTGCACTTTTTGGCATTGCATTTGATCTTAAAAAGGCAATCCAGTAAAAATTCATATCATGAAAACTCCATCTGGAAACCGAACTTTTGAAAAACTGATATTGGTTATAGGTATTTTAGTAGCGATAATTGCCGGTCTGAACAGTTCTCCTGTGGAAAATAAACAACATGCTTCACCAGAAGGGGTAAGGACTGTAAAAAGTGCGGATATTACCACCGAGATAACACCTGTAAATATCTTGAAAACAGAATAACGATAAACTAGTAGATTCCTTTCATAAAGGAAGCCCTGAACTCCTGAAGCACATGCTACAGGATGCTCAGGGTTTTTTCTTATTTACAGCAACCGATTTACCGCTTCCATGCCAGATTCAAATGGTTGTTCTTTCAAATTTACGGTGGTGATACTAATAAAGATGGCTAGTTTTTATATTGAACTTTGAGGAAATTTAGGAGTAGAGCTGGCGCTACAATTTGGTACAAGAATGGCGTTAGCTTGAGGTCTTCCATCTACGGTTGAACTCCTGACCACATAAAGTTTCCACCTGGTCCTTGAAACAATAAAAATGAAGTTAATTTAAAAAGTCCAGTAGATGTTGGGTTTTTTAATTCACTGCCAGGATTATCTTGCCACAATTTTTATTTGCTTCCATATGCCGGTGAGCTTCCTTCACCTTTTCCCAGGGGATCACCCGGTCTATAACCGGTTTTAGTTTACCGGTTTTCAAATGACTGTAACAATTTTCCCGGAAGTCTTCCACCAACTTTCCGCGGTATTGAAGTGAACGGGAACGTAGGGTTGATCCTATAATAGTTAGTCTTTTGGCTAAGATTGGGACCATGCTTAGGTCTTCAGATCCCGTTCCTCCAAGAAATCCCAGCATTACCAGTCTTCCGTCAATCGCTAACGATGCCAGATTTTTCTTAAAATAGGAGGTCCCAATAAAATCGATTACCAAATTTACTCCGGAAGGAATTCGCTCCTCAATTATCCCATCGAATTCATGCCGATGATAATCTATGCAGTAATCGGCACCCATCTCCAAGCAAAATTTATGCTTGGCGTCAGAAGCCGTTACCAGGACCTCAGCACTCAATAGTTTTGCCAATTGTATACAGGCGGCACCTACTCCACTGGCACCAGCGTGAATCAATACCTTTTCATCAGGTTTCAAACTTCCCAACCAACTCAATGCTTGCCATCCGGTAAGAAAGGCTTCCATGATTCCAGCTGCCTGATTCATATCAAGATCATCTGGTGTTCTTAAGATCAAGCTCTTGTGCACCACCACATATTCGGCATATCCGCCTCCCGAAAGCAATGCCATGACATTGGCGCCCTCCCATTCCCGGGCCCCAGAGTCAGTTTTCACCACCCTGCCTGAAACTTCCATACCCAGGATTTCAGAAGCGCCTGGTGGAGGCGGATACAATCCTTGGCGCTGCAAAATATCCGCACGGTTAAGCGCTGCCGCCTTTACTTCGATCAATACCTCATCATTGGTAAGATCAGGTACCGGGGCTTCACCCATATACATCTGGTTGCTATCTCCAAAACCTTTTAAGAGTATGGCTTTCAAGTAAATTGATTAAGTTGCCGGGAATCGATTATGAGGCTATATTATTTCCACTTGATATTACAACCAACTGAAGGTATTTGTTCACTGGAAACATTTTTACCGGTGATTAGACCATCCAAAGCCTGTCTTAAATCTTCACCTGTAACCGGTAGTCCATTACCAGGCCTGCTGCTATCAAGTTGCCCCCGATAAACTAACTTCATATCAGGGCCAAATAAATAAAAATCCGGCGTACAGGCAGCTTGATAATCACCAGCCACCTGTTGGGACTCATCGTACAAGTAGGGAAATGTATACCCTAATTGCAGAGCTGTATCCTTCATCCTGTCAGGACCATCCTGAGGGTAATTAATGACGTCGTTGGAACTGATGGCCACCAAAGAAACCCCTTGACTTAGATAGTCATTTGCCAATCTTACCAACTCGTTATTTACATGCTTGACGTAGGGGCAATGATTGCAAATAAACATGATTAGGGTAGCAACCGGCGATTTTAATTGGTCGAGTGTTAAGGTATTTCCAGACACAGTATCCAATAAGTTGAAATCGGGGGCCACCGTTCCCAGTGGTAGCATTGATGAAGGCGTAACAGACATGAAATAATGGTTTAGCCGGGATTTTCCTGATCCAAAAACCCTGTCCAGGCATATCTTTTCCGGCGGTTCAAATATTCTATGTGTGACTCAAAATAGTAAGCCTCTCTTTCAAAACTAATATTGCGATAGGCTTTTTCAAAGTTCCGGTACTGAAGAATTCTAATAATAAATTCTATCAGGTACCACAGGTAAAATGGTAGAATTAAAGTCTCCAGTTGTTGTTTCATATGGATTTTCTCATGGTTCAAAAGACGCTCTGTTACTTCAATCTCTTTTCCAATAAGCACAAAAGGATACAAGCATATCCCACTGGCAAATCCAAATGATAGAATTCTCACTAAGCTGGTTCTAATAATCATGAGGTGATGATACGGTGTTTCGCAATTTGCAATTATTAAATGTTAATCTTCACTTGAGGTAATTTTTTCTTAGTTTTTGTCAACTTTGCTCTACCATAACCTCATTAACTGATTAGAGTGTCATTCAGTCAATCCATCATTCAATCCCTCAATCATTAACCTATGACCATCGGCCTGATTTCTGACACCCATGGCTATCTGGACCCTAAAGTCGAATCTTACTTCGATATCTGCGATGAAATATGGCACGCGGGAGATATTGGAACACTCCCGGTACTCGAGTCCCTGGAAAGAATAAGGCCAACTTTCGGAGTTTACGGAAACATCGATGGGCAAGACATTCGTCTTCGGTGCCCCAAAGACCTTTGGTTAAATAGATCAGGGGTACGAGTACTGATAACACATATTGCCGGAAGGCCGGGTAGATACAGCAGGCACATTAAATCCATGTTGGGAGCTTCACCACCGGATGTACTAATCTGTGGGCACAGTCACATACTCAAAGTGATGAAAGACCCTGGTTTTAATGATATGTGGTATATCAACCCCGGCGCCGCCGGAAGACAGGGATTTCATCACATAAAAACCATAATAAGATTGACCCTTGAAAAAGGGAAAGTCACCAATCTGGAAGTTATTGAAATGGGTAAAAGAGGAAGTATTTGAGTTGGAGTATCCGGCTATTCTTCTTCTTGGGAAGCAGCAACCTCTTCTTGAGAAGCAGTGACCTCAGGGGTCAACTCCAATTTTTTGATTACCGGTCGCCAGCTTAACTGTTTAATTCTTTTCACCCTATTGGCGGCTTTGGCCTTGTTTCGCCGGTCTTTCCTTTTTAATCTTGTTACTCCCATGATTCTATGAATAAAAATCGAGCTGCAAATTTAAAAGTTTCAGAGGAATAACCATGCAGCGTAAAGAATATTTTCTGTTCCTTTTTGATTTTGAATCCAAATCGTTGCTTTTTTGTATTTGACTAAAGAGTTTTTATGAGTTCAACCCACTTGGGCATTCCCAAAGGAACCCGTGATTTTGGCCCTCAGGTGATGGCCAGGAGACAATATATTTTTCAGACCATACAAGGTGTTTTTCGAAAATTTGGCTTTCAACCACTGGAGACTCCCAGTATGGAAAACCTTTCGGTATTGACCGGAAAATACGGAGATGAAGGAGATCAACTACTCTACAAGATTGTGGATTCCGGTGATTTTCTAAAAAAAGCAACTTCGGTAGATTTTGAAGCTGGACACAAGAAATTATTGCCGAAAATTGCCTCAAAAGGACTGCGTTATGACCTGACGGTACCATTTGCCAGGTATGTTGCTATGAATAGGCATGAGATCGCCTTTCCCTTTAAACGATATCAGATGCAACCGGTGTGGCGGGCCGATCGTCCACAAAAAGGCCGGTACCGGGAGTTCTATCAATGTGATGCCGATGTAGTGGGTACTTCTTCCTTGCTATGTGAGGCGGAGATTATTGCCATGGTCCACGAAGTGTTCGCTGGGTTAGGAATTAAGGATTACACTATTCAAGTCAACCACCGGCAGTTGTTGGCGGGGATTTCAGAGGCAATCGGGGCTTCCGGCAGGCAAACTGAACTGGCAGTATCTCTTGACAAGCTGAACAAGATTGGACCAGAAAAGGTCCTTCTGGAATTGGAAAGTAAAGGCTTCGAAAAAGATCAATTGACCAAGCTGGAACCACTACTACAGTGGCAGGGAACCTGGGAGCAGCTAAAACAACCGCTACAGGACTTTATTCAGAATTCAAATTCCGGAAAAAAAGGAATGGGCGATCTTGAGACAATCTTGCAACATGTTTCCGATATGGGAATTAGTAATTCCCATGTTGAAGTCAATGTGAGTCTTGCCAGAGGTCTTGCCTACTACACCGGGACCATTTTTGAAGTGGTAGTAAATAATGCTCAAATGAGCAGTGTTTGTGGTGGAGGTCGTTATGATGACCTGACTGGCATTTTCGGTCTGCCGGATGTTTCCGGAGTAGGGATCAGCTTTGGAGTCGACCGCGTCTATGATGTAATGGAACAGTTGCAATTATTTCCGGAAGAAGAATTGAGTTCTAGTGAGGTATTGCTGGTGGCCCTGGACGGCGAGAGCGAGCGCTACGCATTGACAGTACTTTCCAAACTGAGAAAGAACGGGGTGGCCAGCGAATTATACCCGGACCGCGGTAAACTCAAAAAACCACTCAACTATGCCAACAAAAAAGGTGTGCCATTGGTAGTTTTAATAGGCCCTGATGAAGTATCAAGTGGCAAATTAACTGTTAAGCACATGGCTGAGGGTACTCAGGAACAACTAACGGAGGAACAACTTGTGGGATTATTAAAGAAAGGACATAAATGAATATGCCTAAACAAACAGCTGAATACTAAAATTCAAAACGCATATTGGCGTTTACTAACAGAATACCACGCAATTACCATACATTGCCCCATAATTTCCCGTCCAGTAGGTAGATTTATGCGCAAAACCCTTTTCCATATTCTCTGGATCATATTACTGGTTTTATCAGTTCCGGCATGGGGTCAGATCAGTAGTCCCTTGGGGCGGTTTGAAGTGGACTATATAAAAGGATGTGTCCCATTAACAGTAACTGTTACCAATACCTCAGGTGAAATCAATGATCAATATTTTTTTGATACGGATACCTGTGATGTTTCCTCCCCAAAGTATGATGTAAGTGCCTGTGCTTCCATGGCCCCAACCAGTACCAAATCATTTACCTATAGTCTACCAGGCAGGTATACACTTGTACAAGTGTTAACCAACCTGGTGCCCCGGACCGATACCTTAGTGATTGAAGTTCTGGCACCGCAGCCTCCTGAATTTAATGTCACCCTGTGCAACAACTACGGGGTTGCAGTAAACATAACAGACACTCAATACGATCAGTTTCTGGTGGACTATGGCGATGGGTCGCCTCCTACTTCTAACATGACACACAATTATCCTGCTGGTATAACTAGTTATCCTATCTCAGTGAGTGGTTTTTTTAACAACGGACCGGTCAATTGCGGCGATAGCACCACTATCTTGACCCCGGTAAACAACATTCCAGATGCTACATTTTCCCAGGTAACGGTAACCAACCAGGGACTATTGAATGGAACCATTGATCTCGATTTCAATTTAAACCCTAATGTAAATTATGTATTAGAGATGTCAGCCAACGGAACCTCAGGTTTTACCGATGCAGGCCTTCTGAGTGGCGCCGTCCAAACGGTGTCCGGCATAAATACAGTGGACAATATATACTGCTTCCGGATCGCGGCTGTGGATATATGTAATAACAACCGTACTTATTCTGATACCATATGTTCAACCAACATTCAGGTAATGGCCCAGGAAGGCCAAAACCAGATTAATTGGGGCACCATACCGATTAATTTTGACCGGTATGAGCTGACAAAAAATAACGTCCCCCTTGGTCCCCCAATTACCAACAGCAACATTACAGATTTTACAGATAATTCCGTGGACTGTAATGTGGTCTATTGTTATCGAATTACTACAGTTTACACCAATGGCAGCCGAAGCACTAGTGTTGAAAATTGTGTCACTGGGATCAACAGCCTTCCACCGCCGGCAATAACCTCACTGACAGCCTCTATAACCGGTAGCAGTATAACTCTGGAATGGACTCCCACAAGTCCCATCGACTTCTATCAAGTGTTTCGATCGGAAAATAATGAGGGCTTCCAGCCCATTGGAACAGAAAGTTCTCTGCCATTCACCGATCAAAATCTTCGACCCCAGGTGAATACATATTGTTATTACATCATCTATCAAAACACTTGCGGAAACCAGTCGCCAGTCAGTGTCACCGCTTGTGCGATTCTATTGGCCGGCACCAATGTTGGCAATAAGAGTTTTGATTTAAATTGGACACCCCAATTAGGATGGGAAAACGGAGTCAGCGACTATGAATTGGAAATAATGGATGAAAATGGGGTACTGGTAGGCCCTCCTATCAGCTTAGGCAATACTGCCACCGGCTATCAAGACCCCATAAATCAAAACCGGCAAGTTAGTCAATATAGAATTGTAGCCATCTCAAATGATTCAATTCCACTTAGGAGTTATTCCAATGTAGTAATGGAAGATATTCCACTACAGGTGTTTGTTCCCAATAGCTTCACTCCTAACAATGATGGGCTTAATGATACATTTACTGCCAAAGGTCTTTTTATTAAAGAGTATAGTATGGAGATTTACAGTAGTTGGGGTGAGTTATTATACCATACCACGGACCTGGAACAGGGATGGAATGGTGTTTATAAGGGATCTTTAATTCCGGAGGCCACCTACGTTTACAAAATACAAGCAACAGACTCTAAAGGAAGGTCCCTGACAATGAACGGAACAGTACATCTTTTAAGAAATTTTTGATTGACATGTTTGATATGATGAAAATAATGGGGCAGATTAAAGATGCCCAGGGTAAAATTAAAGCTGCTCAGAACAACCTGGTAAATATTACCGCGGAAGGTGAGTCAGGTGCCGGATTAGTAAAAGCAGTGGTTAACGGGAAGAAATTGCTGGTTGACCTTCGTATTGATGAATCTTTAAATTCACCAGACGATGCAGAAATGCGTAAGGATCTAATAATCGCTGCTGTGAATAAGGCCTCCGAGGCAGTAGAAGAAAAGGCCAGGCAAATGATGAAGGAAAGTACCGAGGGATTATTACCCAACATACCTGGTCTCGATATTGGCAGTATCCTAAATGGATAAAACAGCCATCGTCATCCTCAATTACAATGGGGTTGACTACCTTAAGCGCTTCTTACCAAAGGTAGTTACTAACTCCGCAAATTGTCAGATAGCGGTTATTGACAACAATTCGGATGATGCATCAGTAGCTTTGCTTAAGAATAATTACCCCGATGTCCAACTAATATCACTTAATAAGAATTATGGTTTTAGCGGGGGATACAATAAAGGGTTAGCCTATGTTCAGGCGGATAATTATATCCTCTTAAATTCTGATGTAGAGGTGACACCCGGTTGGGCAGTGCAGATGATACGATTTATGCGATCTCATCCTGAGGTGGCCATTTGTCAGCCAAAAATACTATCACTGCAGCATAAGACCCAGTTTGACTATGCCGGGGCAGCCGGAGGCTATCTGGATATTTTAGGTTATCCGTTTTGCCGGGGACGCATATTTAATTACCTGGAGAAAGACTATGGACAATACGACGACAATCGAATCATTTTCTGGGCTGGGGGTGCTTGTTTTTTCATCAGGTCAAGTATTTTTAAGGAGTTAGGCGGGTTCGATGAAGAATTCTTTGCTCATATGGAAGAAATTGATCTTTGCTGGCGGAGCCACAGAGCAGGTTATCAGACAGCCTACGTAGGCAATAGCCACATTTACCATTTAAGGGGAGGGACGCTCAATGATAGTAATCCATTCAAAACTTATCTGAATTTCCGTAATGGGCTGCAACTATTATTGAAAAACTGCTCTATACAAGATCTTATTTGGAAATTACCAGTGAGGATGGTGCTTGATTTAGTGGCAAGCATTCGATTTCTTATCCAGGGATCCCTGTCCCACTTCCTGGCGGTACTAAGGGCTGAGTTAATGTTTTTATGGACGTTTCCACAAACTTTGAAAAGAAGGGGTGAGTTTAAGGCCCCCTACCGGGTGAAATTGTTTAAGGTCGTTTTGGCCTGGGAGTACTTTATAAAAGGGAAACGTACTTTTCGATTACTCAGGGGTTCTGACTAATACCAAATAGTATTATATCTTCTTAGGTGCTTCCTGATGTTCATAATATAAGCCAGGACGAGATATAATAGTAACGGAGAACCGAAGGTAAGAAAGGAAGCGTAGATAAAAAATATTCGAATACTAGAAGTTGGAATTCTGAATTTTTCACCTAACTTTGCGCACACTCCAAACGCTTGAGACTCAAAATATTGCTGTATTTTTTTCATAAAGTCCTCTTTGTATCCAAATATAACCATCAACCAGGGCTTTAAACAAATCAGACACACATTTTTTTGTACTATAAAATTGCAATAGTAATATTATAACTATATTTTTGACTATAATCAGATAATAACCAATTATTT
>QIEB01000004.1 GCA_003229495.1 Flammeovirgaceae bacterium | reverse complement strand
AGGTTTTTAAAATTGACCCTGTGTTGAGGCGATACTGTAAAATGAAGCCGGGCGGTGCCATCCCCACTTTTACCATAGTGTGCAGCCTCCACCAGATGCTCTTCCATTGGGGACCTCGCGCCAGATTGGTACTTGTGAAAAGCCAAAAGTGCTTTAGGCAGGAAACCATAATTGAGCCCTTTGTCTGTAAGTATGTACTCCAATACAGATTTGTAAGCCCCTCGGCTGATACCCTGACCCAGGTCGAGACCATTCTTGGCCATTAGCGATTGTAGCTGTTCAAAAAAAGCAAAATCTTCAATCCGATTCAATGCCTCAACTGCCAACGGGTAACTGCTGGCGGAGGTATGATCTTGTATTAAAGCAAAAAACTCTTTGAACATCCTGCTGGCAGCCCCGGACGCTGGCACAAATTTCACTACCACATTTTCATCCAGAGATTTCTGGTAGAAATCTATGTAAAGCTTTACCTCATCTTCTGACAGCTGAACGATGCCATCACCCACACTTGCTACGTTTTTTAGTTCCAAATATGGAAAACCCTTCTGAAAATAAGAGATCTGCTCATGAACCTGATCTTCTGTAATTCCTTTTTCCTGAAGCTGTGTTAAATCGTCGCGGCTGGTAAACATAGTGGAAAGGTTAGTGATAAGAATTCGATTACTTCAATATTTCTTGTTCGATGTTCGGTGTTGGGTGTTTAGAGTCTAAAATTTCACAATCCCCTTTAGCAATTCCGGATCCATCAATTCCAACGCTTTACTGGTTTCCCTTACCGGCAATCGACAAGATTTATTTTCACAAACGTATATAGTAGTCTCACCCTCAACCAATTTATTGGCAAGCAGTTCCAAATTACCTTCGGACTTCCCGCCCAGGTAAATTACATTGGGCAAATAATAAGAGTCAAATTCGGATTGTCGATCTTTCCATTGATCTCCAACGATGGCCACTTCATAAAGTGGTTGGTTCAGTTGGATCATCAAGGTAGCCCAATTGGTGTAGAATATTGGCTGTTGACTCATGGTGGGATGGATATTGCTATGCATCTGTTTAGCCATTTCCAGATACTCATTTTTGTAAAGATAGGTGCCTAGAAAATATAAATTTTGGGCCATACTGCTGTTGCTGCTGGGAATGACATTATCTGACAACTCCATCTTACGGGTAATCAGATCAATATCCTGATCAGAAGTATAGTAGAGCATGCTATTTTCCTTATTGATAAAATGCTCTATGACATATGTACATAGTTGATCTGCCTCATTCAACCACTTTTCTTCAAAGGTAGCCTCATAGAGGCCGACCAACGCCTGGATCAAGAAACTGTAGTCATCCAAAAAGGCATTAATGCTTGACCGTCCATCCATATGGTTCCTGGTTAAGCTGCCGTCGTCAGACTTTGTGTGTTTTAACAAAAACTCAGTCTGATTCACTGCAATTTCCAGAAACCGGTCATTACCAAATACCCGGTAGGCATCAAGATATCCCCTAATCATCAGTGCGTTCCAGGAGGTGAGTATTTTATCATCAAGGGCCGGGTGAATTCGTTTGGCTCTGGTAGTAAATAACTTTGACCTTGATTTGTCCAGTTCTTTATTAAACTCTGATTCACTTAGACCATGCTTACTCCAAAGCTTCTGCGGGTCTTCAATGGGAATCAAAATATTCTTACCATCCTCCCAATTGCCACCCTTCCTGACTCCAAAATAATCGATGAATAAATCTGCCCCGTCTCCGAGCACTGAACGAATCTCCTGCTCGGACCAAACATAGAATTTTCCTTCCTCTCCTTCACTATCCGCATCAAAAGAGGAATAAAAACCTCCCTTTTCGGAAGTCATTTCTCTTTCTATATATTCGGTAGTTTCCATCACTACTTTTTTAAACAAAGGATTCCCGGTCAGCTGGTAGGCTCTGGAATATAAACTTACCAGTTGGGCATTGTCATAAAGCATTGGATCGGTGCTATAGCGGGCAAACCCACCTCCCAGATGGTCATAAATACCTCCCTGCGCCATTGCCGTAAGGGTCTTGTTCACTGCTTGTAGAGACCGTTCATCTTTAGTGAAAAAATAATGTCTCATCAGGTACTTCCAAATACTTGGGGTTGGAAATTTTTGGTGCCCTTTTCTTCCTCCTTTTACCAGGTCAATCTCCCCCATGAGATCATTGTGAAGCGCATTTAATTCTTCTTCGGAGATATTTAAACCGGCAGTATTTAACTCAATATTCTCCATACTTTGTATGCCCTCCGTGATCTTATCTGCTATTTCTATCAGACGCTCAGGCTCCTCATTATACTGATTGACTATGTGATTCAAAATTTTTATCCAATCGTTCTTAGGGAAATAGGTGCCAGCAAAAATAGGCCGTCCATCTGGCATGGCAATTACATTCAATGGCCAGCCTCCTCTCCCGGTCATCAAATAGGCGGCATCCATGTATATTTGGTCTATATCAGGTCGCTCTTCCCTATCAACTTTTATTGAAACATAATTATCATTCATCACTTTGGCTACCAGGCTGTCCTCGAATGATTCCTTTTCCATTACATGGCACCAGTGACATGCTGCATAACCAACAGAAATTATCAGCATTTTCTGTTCCTTTTGGGCCTTGTCCAAGGCTTCATCGCCCCATGGATACCAATCTACCGGGTTGTGCGCGTGTTGCAGTAAATAGGGGCTGCTTTGGTTGATAAGATTATTGGTAAACTTATGCTGGGCCTCTAAAACACCTTGCCGGGCGTTTTGACAGTTTGCAATTATTAGCACCAAAATAATACTCAGTAACTTCGTCATAACTTGCTTCAAATTTCTCTGCATCACAGTAGCCTTTCTACATAGTAATAGGCCATCACAAAGCTAACGGCCAGCTTAATACCGGTACCAAACACAAATCCCAGAAATGACCCAAAGCCGGATTTCACCGCTTTATTAAGGTCATCTCCATTTATTAGTTCTCCAGCAATCGCCCCCAGGAATGGTCCGATAACTATACCCAATGGCGGGAAAAAGAATATTCCCAATAAAAGTCCAACCACAGCTCCCACAACCCCAAGCCTCGACCCACCGAATCGTTTAGCGCCCAATATTGGTACCAGGTAGTCCAATATTGAGGCTAGTATAGCAATGGTACCCATAATCACCAGAAAGGTCACGGAAAACTGAGCCAAGGAAGAAAAATGTAACAATAGCAGGCCGGCAAATCCCAATGGAGGCCCGGGAAGCACAGGTAAAAAACAGCCCAGAATTCCCAAAAATACCAGAATACCTCCCATCACCACTAATACAATATCCATTATCTCAGTAAATATAACTTACCATAGCCTTTTTTGAATGCTTTGTCTGCAGAAGTTTCCCTATGCTTAAAGTTGTCGGTATCACGATTCATAACCACCCTGTAGATGTACACACCATTTGCTAATTGGTCCCCGTACTCGTCCCTGCCATTCCAGGCAAAATCAGTAATGTTATTACCTATACGTATAGGGCCCAATTCATCCTGAGTGATTTCTCTAACTACTTTACCGGTTACGGTCATTATCTGGATCTTAATCTGATCAGGAATTTCTGCCCCGGTCAAGGTAAATACAAAACGGGTGCTGGTTGAAAACGGGTTGGGATATGGATAAAAATTGGTAATAGTTGATTCATTCACCACTTCGAAATTAATAGAATAGGGTTTCGAACCAGATTCCCTTCCACTATTATCCTGGCCCTGGACCTGCAGGGTATAGATACCATCATCCAGCTTTTCGGGCTGATATTCAATACGAAAGTCCGAATTGTCTGATGCCGGTGTCCACCGGACCCTTGGATTTGAAAAGCTGATCCTTACAAAAGCACAATTAGTACAATTAGGACCATTCATTTTAATGAACATCTCCATACCAATGGTGTCCTGTTTCAGATTGAATATGTTATCGTCTTTTAACAGTACACCTATCAATGGGCTGGGTGATACCAGATCGCCATCAAGTATATGGATGCCATCGAAGGTAACATCAAGAATCGGATGGGTGTTATCTGAAGATACTTCAACATACTCCTGAAAATCATTAATGTTATTACTATATGATTGCTCCGGTAGGATATTGGGGTTTACAAAAACCTTATAATCATTGATCCCTCCATGATCCTTGGTGTCCAACAATAGTGAAAAAGCCACCGAATCCTGGGCTAATGGAGCAAAAATCTTATTCTCTTCCACGCTTGAGGAACGCGATTCTCTATTAAATAAAGTTGCACGTACCAACAATGAGTCCGGGAAATCTTTAGATGACAGGTTGTAAAAAGTAAAGTTGCTGTTAAAAATCTGACCTTCCAGTAGTGGTATTTTTTTTGTTCCCTCAGCATCGTTGCCCCTAAATAAAAGTACACCCTCAGGTACTGACTCATACAGGACTTGCCATCGTTTCAATTGCCCCGGTGTTAATGAGTTAGGATCTTCCATGGTCAACTTGAGTTTCAAAAAGGGATAAATTGAAGCATCAATGTTACTTATATCCAGAGGGTTGGTAGTTACGTTGGCAAATAAGGTTTGCTCTTGTCCGTTGTTGGTAACTCCCAGTATTTCCAGGTTGGTTATATCTGTTGGTTCCTCCTGTAAACCATGGTACAAAGTGCCCCAGCTATCAGCTGGACCAATTTTAGGGCTTAAAACCAAGCCTTTTTCAAATTTCCCTATCAATACCTGCCCTAGTGAAATTTCTTGTTCATTCAAGGGAATTGCCAGATTGTTGTCTCCGCGAATTATCAATGCAGTACCTGGCGGGTCTCCTTTGCGCCCAACGATTATCACGGGTTCACCGTTCTGCCAGGTATTGACCTCCGTGGTAAGGACTCCTATGGAAGATAGTTTGTCAATTGTAGAAGTATTCCAGGAGGAATAATCTACCTGACCAATGGAAAAGAGGATCACATAGTCTCCCTGGGGGGTTAGGTCCAGATATGAGTCCAGTTTCAGAAGATTGTTAAGGTCATTTTTTTGAAAAGTATTAATCGCTTGTGGAGTTCTTCCACAACGGTTTTTATCCAGTACATCAAAGCCTCCGGTGGTCAAAACTGCATAGGGAATGGTTGACGCTTTGTCGAAGGCAATAGCATTCATGGAGTTATCCGGGCAAAGCCGGGTGCTTACTATGAAGGGCTGTCCATTAATGATCACGCTGATATTTGCCGGCTCGCCTTGCGCATGATTACTTCCATAGGTGGTTATCTCCACCAGGTTCTCCGTACTGGTAAACTCCCATTGTCGAAGCGCCTGGTTTCTGGTAAGCCCGGCATCGGTAAAGTTATTGTCAAATTGAGGGAAGTGTGCTTGAGACCATCCTTCAGGGCTATCATTAATAAGTATGAAAGAACTCAAGGTCCAGGCAGTGTCCTCCCCCACCTTAGGTTCACGAAACCGGGTTCTCCAATAGTAAACTATACTATCTCCCTGAAGCAGGGAAGCCTCCCAGGAAGCAACGCCGTTTCCGGTGGCAGAACGCTGTTGTTTAAAGGGGCTGCTAAATCCTTTGATGGTGTCAAGTTCGAACAAGAAGGTCCGGTTACCAACCAGCAGATCACTTGACTGGGAAATCAGCAACGGTAACGGTTGGTTAACAATGGCAAAATTATAGGGGCTCAAATTTACGGTCCCGCCTTGTGGAATAAAGAAGCTTAAGGTTCCGGTATTATTTGTTTCGTCTAACTCCTCAATACTTTGATTAAAATCCAGCAGCACCTCAAATTGATTGTTACCAAAGTCGCTAATCTGGTTGGAGCGAATAGTAAAATACAGGGTATCCCGGTAAGCAACAGGTGCAAAAAAAACAGAATCATAAGTATATACCTGACCATCACCAAACGTCCGGCGAACGGTAACATTTAGTGAATCCTTGGTAACAAGACCGAAATTCCTGGTTATTACCCCTACTTGAAATGAGTCAATCTGTGCATTAATGGTCTGTTCATCGAAAGGTTGTAAGAATATGTGATCGCTATTAGTTTCATAATCAGGCTTGGTGACCGGGAAAAAACTGAAAGCTGGGTCCCCTTGAAACACCTCCTGCTGAACCTGCGCAATATGTATTTCATCGTTGGGGACCTCCTTCAAATAGCGGTCCCCGAGGGCTTGAATAATGTTGCCAATGGGCTTGTTGACAAAGACGGAATCACCAGAGATTAGATCATAATATATGTCGGAATATCTTTTGAGGTTACTAGCAAATCCAGCATCGGTGTGTGCTACGAAACCTATAGCGCCCTTGTTTGCCGCCAATATCCAATCTTCACCAAAGCCAGTTGAAGTAAAAAATATGTTGCCGGCATTGCAGCCATTCACCAGGATCATAGGATACTTACCAGGGTTGTCATACCCCAGGGTTACATCGGTGACCTTTCCAATTTCTATATCGGTAACCTGGGTACTGGAATGTCCAAAAAAGGTAATAAGAGATACGCCATCATTTACCTTATCTGCCACATTAATAAGCACTGTGGTTTCATTTGATTGCTTATTTACGGTAGTCACACTTCCTCCAAGGTATGGTCTTTCAGCTACTGACTTGAATTGATCCACATATCTTTTGAAAAGGGCAAGTTCACCCTGAGTTAGGCCCCCACTTAAGTGTATAATATTCTTTCTCCATAAAGCGTCAAAGGGCGCCGCTTCCATTTCCATGATTTTATTTAAGAAGTCGGCCACCTGAGTCGGACTACGGGCGTTGATCCTGCCGGTGGGCAGCGCACTATTGTATGGCGAAACACCGAGACCGGAGGTTAGGGCGATGTCCGAACCGGGAAATCCCGCGGTAGGTACTAAATTAAAAGCTTTTGCCGTTGCCGGATCCTGCCGGTGTGGTCGGAAGTTTACATTATACCCTTTGCCAATCAGTAATAAGTATTTTGGATTACCGGGAAGCATATCCTTGATGAAATATCGAATTGCCAATGGTGAGATTTCTCCAAAATTATACTGGTTGTAAAGCAGGTCCATGTCCACTACTAAAGTATCATGAGACCCTCCTTGAGCCGAAGCTCTATACGCCCCATAGGCTCTCACAGGGTCCTGATAGTTGCCCGCCGGAGTCATTAGAGATTTATGGCTAATGATCAAATAATCATGCCTGGACGGGTCAATTTCACGAAAGGTCACAGACTTGATATTTGATATGGCTATCGGAGATGATTGGGCCCACAACTTTGTATTAGTTGGTGCAGCAGCAACTAGGGTAGAGATTGAATTGCCTTGGTCCTGGTATGGCAATTTGCTCACATTATTCTTATCTGTAATATTATAGAGCCTGACATCAGGTGGTGTCGAAATTATGTCCACTACCTGATTTTCCGGAGAAGACTCAATCTCAAAGTTCTTCTGAGTGACCCCGTTCATCTGAAGCTTTTCGGCATACCTTAGTTTGAGGTAGGAAGCCGAAACCTGATCCGTACTACTGCTGGTTACGGATATTCTTACTATTAGATTGCCACTACCAGGAATGTCGGTCCACAGTAATTCACTACTAAACAGGTAATTATCAAAAAATTGAAATTGCACCGAACCCAATGACCGGAGGTTACCATCCATACCAATGCTCACCTCCACATTATGTACCACATCGTTTCGACCGGTCAACAATATTTCCAGTTGTGGCGCTGGTCCGCTAGTAACTATTTGGTTGACTGAGTTGAATACATATTCTTCGAAACTACCATTGCGGATACGCTTACCGGTAAAGCCCTCTCCAAAATCAAATTGTGACCGATAAGTAGCACCAAAACGGCCGATAGGATATCTTCTGCCTGCACTATAGTTGGAGGTCAATAAGATCATTTGTTGGTTCCAATGAAATTCTACCTGGGGTGTTCCCGGATCTGGCAGTGAGATAAATTTCATGCGTTTACCATTCACTCCTGGGGTCCAGGTAAGAAAGTATGCGGTAGTATCTGAATACAAATGGTAAAACTGGTGGGGCTGGGCTTCAGGAGTCAGGTACAAATCCCTATCTAAAGTACCATCATTTCTCGATCCCAGGAACTCCAGATAGTCGCCATCGTCCAATTGGTTGTCACCACCATCAACTACATCAATGGATTGCTCGACACCACGGTGGTAAAGCCGCAGATTGGAGGCACTTACGGCACCCAAGGGGAAGGAAGCTTGGTTTAATTGGTCATAAGTTATTCGATAGATGCCCTGCTGAGCAGTAGTTATTTTGAAATAGGATTGAGAAAAATTGATCCATGAAGCTCTTTGAGCCTGTACGCGATCACCCAATACCAACAAAGCGGTAAGTATAAACCAGGTTTTAACAACTTTTACATAGATATTCACTTTTGCTGGCACACCTTACTTCTTATCTATGCTGGCCCTTATGGAAAACACATGAGAGTACAGTGCATCCGACTGGTCTCCCATATCAGTAAGAGCATAATCAATTTGAACCTGTTTTATTCTGATACCCAGTCCAAAATTGGCCTGAGCAGTGGTACTTTTACTCCCATCGAAGTCCTTAATTTCCTGAATGTTCCCGACCCCTCCTCGCAAATACGCAACTCCTTTATAACCAAATTCCAGGCCTAAATGGGGATCTATGGACACCACCTCAGAACTTACCGGCACGTTTCTTTTTCCATCAAATGTAAAGTCCATATCCAGGGAGGCCAACAAAGTGAAGTTGTCGGAAATATTCCAATCACGTGCTACCCCTAGAATTGCTTTGGGCAGGGTAATTTCCAGAGTGTTATCCGGGATTACATTGCCAGTTTGGGTGTAAATGTCGGCCAACAATTCTGTATTATGAGACCAGGCATTAAAGGTCCCGGTAATATCCCTCAACATCAGGCCCAACCTCCATTTATTAAGGGAAATTTGGGCCCCAACATCAAGTCCAAATCCCCAGGCTTTGGCGAAATCTCCCACCGTACGGTGAATTACCTTAAAATTTGCCCCTAGTTTTAATCCCTTTATGAAATTTACCCGGCGTGCAAAAGAAAATATGAACGCGTAATCAGCAGCAGAGAAAAACCTTATATTGTTGTAATTAAGAGCGCCGTTAGCATCGTACAAGAAGCGGGTATCTGGAATATCATCCACGGCCAACCTTACTATTGAAAAACCCAGGTGGGTAGAGGAATCAATGGGGGTGGCAAAGCCGGCATAGTCGAAATTAGCAATTCCCGCAAATAAACTGGCGTGCATAAGTTCGGCTTCATACTTGGATGTTATATCCAGAAGACCGGCGGGATTCCAAAAACCTGCAGTCACATTGTCAGCCACACTTACTTGCGCATTGGACATACCAAGGCTTCGGGCACCTACACCTATGGACAGAAACTCGTTACTAAATTTAGGGGTTTTGGTCTGACTAAATCCAACAGTGGGTAGTATAAGAAATCCTAAAAAGTAAATCCACCTAAAAAATCCTTTCATGCCTGTCAGATACTAAAAGTAAAGTTATAGAATCTCAGTCGATTATCCAGCCATGGGAGCAATAGAATCCGGGAACATTGGAATAGGGGAACAATTGAACAATTGAACAATTGAATATAGGAACAATAGAATAATAGAATAACAGAACATTAGAATTAGGAGCAACAGGTATCTCTATGCCCCATGCCCCATGCCCCATGCCCATGCTTAACTTCATTAATGAAGCCGTCTTTATTTATTTTATTGTACTTATTAGATATAATATATAATTATTATAATAATATCCAATACAAGGTAACATTTTTTACTTAGTACTTGGCCATACATAGTAGTTCTCCCGTATATTTGTATACAATAGTGTCAATATTTACCTTAATAGAGCGGCATGAACTTAGAGAACACACAAGTGCAAATGCGAAAGGGGATCCTGGAATTTTGCATCCTACATATAATTAGCCGGGGTGAAGTATATGCTTCGGACATGCTGGAAGAGTTGACTTCTGCCAAAATAATGGTGGTGGAAGGCACAATATACCCCCTGCTGACCAGATTAAGAAAGGCGGGACTGGTGGAATATAAATGGGTCGAATCCACCTCAGGACCTCCCCGAAAATACTTTACTATCACCGATGAAGGAAGCACTTTCCTAAACAGTCTAGGCATGACCTGGAATGAGTTGATGGAATCCACCAATCAAATTATTTCTGAAAAACAATCTTAAATTAGGGACATGAAAAAGAATATCAGTATCAATATCAGCGGTATCATATTTCACATCGAGGAGGATGGCTACGAAACCCTGCGTAACTATCTGGACTCCATCAACCGCTATTTTTCTTCTTACGACGACAGCCAGGAAATTACCTCGGATATAGAAAATAGAATTGCTGAAATATTCCTGTCAAAATTGACCAATGGTAAACAGATCATCAATTCAGAAGATGTTGATAGCTTAATAACCACTATGGGTAGCATACAGGATTTCGAAGCTATTGAAGAACCGAAAGATCCACCACGCGAAAAACAGGAATCCACTACCAAATCCAGTGAACAGTCTAAGAAGTTGTACCGGGATACCAAACGAAAGGTCCTGGGAGGAGTAGCTTCCGGACTGGCTAACTACTTTGGGATTGACCCTTTATGGATCCGCCTGATACTGGTGATCGGGGTACTGGGATTAGATATCTTTTTGCTGGGAGCTGCCAGTGGATTTTTCCTTCTAGGCTATATCATTTTCTGGATTGTAGTTCCTGGTTCTGATGCCCTGGAAGAAGACCAGGAAGTGAAGAAATTATTCCGAAACCCTGAAGACCGGGTAATTGCTGGAGTAGCGGGCGGTATCGGCGCCTATTTTGGGACCGAAGTAACGGTAATACGACTGCTGTTTGTACTTATTTTCTTCTTCGGCGGCGCAGGGTTGCTGATCTATCTGATCATGTGGATCATAACTCCTGAGGCTAAGAGCATTACCGACAAAATGCAGATGCAGGGAGAGAGTGTTACTCTATCTAATATTGAATCCAACATCAAACGGAGCCTAAGGATGGATGAAAATGAAGAAGAAAATCTATTGGTAAAGATCCTTTTATTTCCCTTTCGCTTGATCGCCACGGTTATTTCGGGACTCGGCAAAGTGCTGGGGCCATTACTTTTGTTCCTGGTAGAAGCAATTCGGGTGATCGTGGGCATTATCATGGTAATGATTGCAGTTTCGATGTTGTTCGCATTGATCGTAGCATTAGGAGTAGTTCTTGGTACCGTAACCGGTGAAGGGTTTGTCTTCGGTGATCTGCCGTTGTATCTGATCCGTGATTCCATACCTGTCTTTGGCACCATTACCGCATTCTTTAGTTTGTTCATCCCCGCTTTAGCGCTGGCCTTATTGGGAGTAACCATAATTGCCAAAAGGAAAATCATCCCGGCACCCGTTGGTTGGTCAATGTTTGCCATCTGGATGCTCAGTGTGTTGGGCCTAGGCCTCACGCTGCCAAATGTAGTACGGGAATACAAGACAGAGGGTACCTATCGGATAGTTGAGAACTATAACCTGCACGGGAAAAAAGCAGTACTTCAGTTGAATGAAGTAGGAATGGATGACTATCAGATGACAAAATTGAGGTTGTACGGACACGACGGGGACCAGTACAAACTTGTCAGCAAGTTTAACTCACGGGGACGTACCAGACAGGAAGCCATAGTAAATGCCAAAATGGTGAACTACCAGGTGGAACTGGAGGACTCGATATTCACCTTTGATTCCAATATTACTTTTAAAGATAACGCCCAATTCAGGGGACAAGCACTGAGTATGGAATTATATATCCCTTATAATCAGGAGTTTTTCATGAATGAAGACCTGAAATATATTATACGCAATACTATATATCGCAGCGGATTCAGTGTGTCACAAATGGATGGCAATACCTGGGTATTTACAGAATCGGGTCTGAGGTGCCTTACCTGTGAATACCAGGATGAGGACGAGGATGACTACTACAGTGGAGATTATAATGAATCCTTTGATGTTGGGCCCTTCACGGGGTTAGAAGTCGGAGATGATTTTATTGTCAATATCAAGCAAGCAGACTCCTTCTCGGTTAATCTGTCTGGAGAAGAGGTGTACATTCAGGAGGTAAGTGTAGAAAACGATGGAGGCTTTCTGAAAATCGGTTTTAATGAGGACAAGTTCCTCCTGAAAAAGAAGAATAGAGGTATTGAAGTAAATGTAGAGCTTCCCACCCTGGAAGAGGTACATTTCTCAGGAGTCAGTAAAGCCTACATTAATGATTTTGATTTGGACAATTTAAAACTGGTGCTTTCAGGAGTTTCTGTTACCGAAGGATCGCTGAACGTGGCGGAAAATTTAGAAGTTGAATTGAAAGGAGCCGCTAAACTCACGCTGGAAGGCCATGGCAACTATTTAAATGCTAAATTAAGCGGAGGGTCGGTACTGAACTCACTGTACTATGAATCAGAAAACGTGGAAATTGCCGCTGATGGAGCCAGCGCTGCTAAAGTCTACTCAGGACAGACACTGGATGCCAGAAGCAAGGGCAGCAGCAATATTCAATACCGTGGTGATCCCAGCAGGACTACTTTGGATGAGCAAACGGGGTCCAGTATTAGCGAATACTAGTGAGCTAGTATTCGCTAGCACCAAAAAACTAATAACAAATCTCAATTAAGCTTCAAATGCTAATAAATCAAGTACCAAACTTCGTATCAAATTAATGTTTGGTAGTTTGGTCCTTGGAGCTTGGTTCTTAGTTGTTATTTGTCTTTTGGGATTTGGGATTTGGATTTGAAAACCTTAATCTGAGGTATCCTCAGATTAAGGTTTTCTCCAATTTTAGTTTCCACCGTTCCCACCCCGGCATGATTTTACTTTGTAGTCTGTAAAAGTCCTTGCCATGGTTGGGATACACCAGGTGACACATCTCATGTATTACCACGTACTCAATGCATTTTGAAGGTGCTTTGATGATCTCCGGGTTTAATATAATCCTGCCGGTGGGGGTGCAACTACCCCATCGTTTGGTCATTCTCCGAATGGACAGTGAAGGTTCCGGAAAATCATACTTTCGGAATTTTGTATAGGAGGCTTTGACCAGCAGGTCAAATTTTTTCCGGGCATGATGATAATACCAGCCGGCCGACCATGGGGGAATCTTGCGGAGCGATGACCACTATGGATGTGTCAGGATGTACCAGCCCTTCGTCGGTGACATTCTTTAGCGCATT
>QIEB01000482.1 GCA_003229495.1 Flammeovirgaceae bacterium | reverse complement strand
CGACCGAAAACAACGGGTGCGCAACTATGAGCAAATCGGGAACCTGCATTCCGCGAAGGTTCTGGTTGGCAACAGGCTGCGAAGCTATCGGTAAGGGAAAATCATGTCCTGAAAACACTACATATTCTCTTAAGATCTGTGTCTGGGCTCCAAAAATAGCCTGTTCTCCTGCCAGGGTAAATTCCTGAATGATAGAGTTTTGTGGATCGGTAACGTCCCAAATAACTGTTTCGCTGTTGGCATTTTTAACAATGAAAGTACTAAGAGCATTATTTAAACTTGCCGGAGACCGAAAAAATGTGGCCGGGTCATGTTGACCCAACGGACTTTCGTGGGTCATGTTGACCCAACGGACTTTCGTAAGATACTTGCAGGTAGTTTAGACGCCCGTTACCTGCAGCATTATATGAAATCTCAAAGTTAAAGGTCTCTTGTTGATTGACTTCATTCTGATTTATAGTAAGGGTGTCAAATACCTCTACTCCCTTGTCGTCGTAGGTGCCTGACCCAACTCCCGATGCCTCAATTGCTCCAATATTTGAGTCGTTTAGTGAAAAGTTGAAATCGGCTCTATCCTGGCTTTGATTTAATACAGAAGAAATGATAGTAACTGTTGATCCCGAAACTAACGGAGGTATGTTGGGAAAGCTGATACGAAGTGGGCTTGATGACACCACTAACTCCCCGTACCATTCCCGGCCCGAGCTCAGTATATTTTTGAGATCTTCCTCATGATACGCATAGCCAATGTAACTATCAACAACCGGGTGGCTATTACCCTTACTGGCGATAGTGTCCATACTTTTACCTGCCTGCGTTCCCACTGTAAGAAGATAATAAGTGGTGTCGGCATAAAGGTTCTTTTGGTAAACCAGAAGCCCCTCATTGTTGATATATTCAAGATTAGGCCCCTCTGAAAAGAACAAAATATAATCTGATGCATCAAATGAGTCATCTTCTAATCCAACGCGGTATAGAGCATTCTCTAGAAGATCCGATGGTCTTGCCATTTGGTTGCTTTGAGGCAGCATACCTCCACCATACCCGTAGAGTTGAATATTATCGGTTACAATTGATGCAGGGTCAAATCCTGCATCTCGAATTGTCTCAAAATCTATTTTATAAATACCTTTTGAAGTGACCCCCAATTTTACCCACTGACCTGAAGACAATACCGAGGAGTTCTGTCCGTAAATCGAAGAACTTAGACAGTAGATTATTAGAAGACCTATTACACCTATAGAATGTCTTAAAGTTACTACTAACCTTAATCTAGTCATCTCGTGGAATACCTTTCTCTTGAACATCACCAACTATAACTAGTTATAAACGACTTAAGAATCTGTCAGAATAACTACCATTACAACCTATCAACGACGCTGATATTGCCATATTACAGACATCACAAAATACAACAGCATGATGAGGGGAATTGCTAATATTCCCAAAGCCAGCCCTGCGATAATTGACATGCCAATAAATAGAAACCGGTATTTATTTTCAGCCCATATTAAGTTTTGGAATTTGAAGCCAAACAAACGGATATTTGATACCAATAAGTAGCACAATATTCCGATGATCAAAAGCCAAAGAGCTGGATTTTCTAACCCATGACGTAAATTCTCGCTGTTTTGGTCAATCAGAGCAGGGAAACTGCTAATAAGTAATGCATTTGCCGGGGTAGGTAATCCTTTAAAGTCAATGTCCTGCTCGGGATCCAAGTTAAATTTAGCCAATCGCAACGCTGAAAACAAGGTCAACGCAAATGATGAATATGGCCAGGGATCATTCAAATACCCTGAACTAAGCGAATAGATAATGGTAGCAGGTAGTAGTCCGAATGAAATCAGATCTGAAAGTGAATCCAAGTGCTTCCCTAGGTCCGACGAAACTCCCAGACCCCTGGCCACCAAACCATCTAGAAGATCCAGAGCTGCGCAGATCCAGATCATGTAGACTGCCCATTGGATTTGAAATTCTACTGCCCAGACTACCCCCAGGCTGCCACAAAACAAACTGGCGAGTGTAATTAGATTGGGTAGAAAATGCAAAGGTTTGACTTTTACCATTTAAACAAGTGCGCAAAATGGATTGGTTTTTTTTTCTTGGCCCACAGTTGTAGGTGGTCCGTGACCGGAGTACACAATTGTTTCGTCAGGCAATGAAAACATTTTTTCATGTATACTGGTAATCAACGTTTGATGATCACCTCCAGGAAGATCTGTCCGACCGATACTACCCTGGAAAAGCACATCCCCCCCCAAACAAATTTTTGAGTCTGCATGATAAAATGCTAAGTGTCCCGGGGAGTGACCCGGCACCAACAATACTTCAAACCGGGTATTCCCAAATTTTATGGTGTCTTGCGCCCTTATATATTCATCAACATCAACTTCCTGATATTTTGGAAACCCGTAAACCGGGGCATAGGCCTTTACAGCTGCCAGTACTTCCTTTTCTCCTTCCGGGATCGCCAATGGGACCTTATACTTGTGCTTTGTGAACTGGTTTCCCAGCACGTGATCAATATGACAATGTGTATTGATTACCTGGGTGATTTGGAGGTGATTATCTCTGATAAATTGAGAAAGAGTTAGTTGTTCCTGTTGTTCATAACATCCTGGATCCAGGATCACGCCTTCACCTGTTTGGTCAAATACCACATAGGTATTCTCCTGAAACGGACCAAAAATAAAGGATTCTATCTTTAACATGTACGGGGAGTCATGATTACAAATTTGTGGAATATTTAGCAAATTTCCATGCCACATACTTTAATTTGGTGTATGGTATGGGATTACTTCATAGTTGGTCAGGGGCTTGCAGGATCTGTTTTATCGTACAAATTGATCAAGCATGATCTCAAGGTATTAGTATTTGATGACCCGGTTCTTCCAAAGTCCAGCACGGTTGCAGCTGGTATTTACAACCCGTTTACTGGCAGAAAGTTGGTAAAGACATGGATGGCTGAACAGCTTTTCCCCTATCTGCTAAAATTTTATAAAGATCTGGAGGAAGAACTAAGTGTCCAACTTCTGTATAACATTCCTATGTACCGGCCTTTTCTTTCTTTAGAGGAGCAAAATGAGTGGAGTGCTCGATTGTTTGAAGACGGCTACAGTCAATTTATTGAACGCCTCTTGAATCCACAAGAAGCGCTGCCCCAGGTAGTAAATCCTTTGGGGGGAATGATGCTAAAAAGGTCCGGATTTGTTGACATCAGGGCCCTGATACGGGGAGTTACCAATTTCCTGGAGCAGCGTAATGCCTTGCGATCTGAGCGGTTTTTATATAGGAAACTGCAAATATCAAAGGATCGTGTATTATACAATGGTCATTCGGCGCGCAAATTGATATTCTGTGAGGGGCCATCATTGAGTAACAATAAATTTTTTGGCTGGTTGCCGATGACGCCAGTAAAGGGTGAAATATTGGAATTGGCACTCCAAGAACCACTGGCGTATATTGTAAATAGAGGGGTGTTTGTGCTGCCAGTATCCAATAGTCTTTGCAGAGTAGGATCAACATTCGACAACCAGGACCTCAGCTGGGATGTGACTGCTAAGGCTAAGATTCAGCTACTCCAAAAGCTAGACAAACTAATTCGTATTCCGTACCGTGTAGTTGGCCATTCCGCTGGCGTTCGACCTGCATCTCTGGATCGAAGACCGTTCATTGGTTTGCACCCGAAGTACGAACCATTAGGGGTTTTTAATGGTTTAGGAACTAAGGGTGTTTCATTGACACCCTACTTTGCTCAGGAGTTTTTTAATTTTCTTGAGAGGGGAAAACCTTTGATTAGGGATGTGACTATTAGTCGCTATTTTTTTTTATATTACAACAAAATTTAATCCAATTTATGGCGCTCAGACGGATATTGGGCTTTGTGCTGGTAGTGGTTTTCACCTGCTTTTTTGAAGATTCTAAAGGACAGGAATCCTTAGATGATTACGGCAAAAACCGTGTACAATACAAGACATTTAACTGGCAGTATTACAGTGCCGAAAATTTTGATGTGTATTTTTATCAAGGTGGGAAACAAAATGCCAAAAAAGCTGCCGAATACCTGGAAAGTGAATACGACCGAATCACTCAGGATGTACTAGGGTATGCCCTTTACTCTAAAGCGAAAATTTTCATTTACAATTCAGTTTCGGACCTGCAGCAAAGCAATATAGGCATCAGCAGCAAAAATTTTACCTCCAGTGGTCAAACTGATTTTGTGAAGCCGCAGGTGGAAGTTGCCTATCCCGGAAATACCGTAGAGTTCAAACAAGAACTAATTTACCAGGTTTCCAAGCTGCTTATTCGGGATATGATGTACGGGGGTAGTTTGACGGAGATGTTTCAAAGCTCGTACCTGTTTAATTTGCCCGATTGGGTAATTGAAGGTGGAGCATTATTCATAACCAACGGTTGGTCAGTGGAGATGGACGATTACATGCGTGACTATTTCAGGACCAAAAAATTCAAGAAATTAGGAAAACTGGGTGGCAAGGAAGCAGCTGTGGTTGGACAGTCCATTTGGAATTACATCGCCGAGAACTATGGGCTCAATAATATCTCAAATATTTTAAACCTGACCCGGATTAACCGCAGTGAACAAAACAGCATTATTTACACTTTGGGTGTAACATATAATCGTTTTATCGATGAGTGGAAGGCTTACTATATTAACATGTCAGATCAAGTGAATGCCAGTTACCAGGCCCCCAGTGAAGGTTTTGCGGTGCTAAAAGAGAACACTAAAGGACTGATCTATCATCAGGTGAAACTAAGTCCGAATGGCAGCATACTGGCCTATTCTACTAATTTCAATGGAAAGCATGAGGTTCGTATTAGGGACCTGACTTCCGGAAAAGAAGAATCAGTGGTGAAGGGAGGCTATAAAGTAATCAATCAGGAGGTGGATGAGGAAATCCCTATACTATCTTGGAAGGACAATAATACTTTGGGCATTATAAATGTTGAAAAAGGCGAATATCAATTAATCATGCATGATATAGGGTCTGGCAGGTCTCAAAAAAGATCATTGAGCAAAATAACTCAGGTAAAATATTTTGAGTTTCATGAAAATGGAAAAACCGCCATTGTTAGCGGTGATAGTAAGGGTCAGAATGATCTGTTTTTACTTTCATTGAGTAAAAATTCCTTGAGAAGGATCACTAATGATTCTTACGATGACATGAACCCCAGATTCTTGCCAGGATCCAATAATGTAGTATTTTCTTCCAATCGAACCAATGATACATTGAAAAGAGAAACCCTCAAACTTAAGGACGTAGAATCTAATTTTAATCTTTTCATACTCAATATGGATTCTGCAAGTAAGGTTCTTGTTCGAGTGACCAATACACTAAGTCGAGATATTCAACCGATACCCCAGGATAATAATGTGATTTACTACATCAGTGATCAAAAAGGTATTTACAATCTTTATAAATATGAATTAAGCACGAAACTTTACACCCAAGTTTCGAAATTCTCCAGCAGTATTAGGCATTACGATATTAATTTTAAAAAGGGTTCGATTGCCTATGTAATGAGTAATGCTGGGGGAGATCAAATCTATTATCAGGGAAATTTTAATCTGAACCAGAACAATTTCACTCCACAAACCAGACGACAGGAGGTTAAGCAGGCCATGTTTATTTCCGAACGGATCAGGGAGCGTAGGCTGCGGGAACTGAAACAATTGGAAAATGAGCCGGAGCCACAAGATACTATGGTGGTTGAGCTAATCCAACCTATGGATAGTATCTCAAATGTGGAAGAGGACGAGACCACTGGCGCCATTGATACCGATAACTACGTTTTTGATACGGATGTTTTAGAGGAGGTTAAGCAGGAGAAACAGGAACCTAGTTCGATACTGCAAAATTTCCGACGTTTGGCAAGGGAGGCGGAAATAAATGGCCCTTATAATTACCAGCCTCGTGTGGGGTTTGATAACATCGTATTTTCCTGGGTTATCGACCCATTAATAGGATTTGGGATTCAGGCGGAGGTCACCGTAAATGATCTATTGGAGAATCATAAGTTTTACGGTGGAGTGTTAGCAACTACTGACCTGAGAAGTGGTACCTACTATGGCGAATATCATTACTTAAAGGATCGCTTGGACTATCATACAGGGTTTAAACGCCGTACACTATTTAGACCAATCAATGACCCGATAGCTGACTACGATATTAAATATATTATGAACCGAATTGAAGTGGGAGCCAGCTATCCTTTCAATATTCGGAGCAGAATCCGGGTAAGCCCGTTCTACACTGGCACCAGATCCTATGATCTTGATCCCACAAAACTGAGTTTTCCTCCCGGAACTCCAGGCCTCCCCGAACCAGCTGACACCAAGCGAGATTACTTCGGAGGTAGATTGGAGTACGTTTACGATAATACCGTAATAAATGGGTTGAACTTTGAAGGAACCAGACTAAAAGCATTTTTTGAACACTACGAGAGCTTTAATGATAGCAAGTTGAACTTCAATACCTTCAAGATCGACGTGAGACATTACCGTAAAATTCATCGCGAATTAATATTTGCAGGTCGCTTGTACTACGCACGCTCTTTTGGAAATGATCCCAAAGATTTCCTATTGGGAGGGATGAGCAACTGGTTGTTCAACGATACTGATAACGAGAACAAGGAAGGTGATCCCTTATTTGATCCAGTTGATGAAGACAACAGCGATATACTATTCGTTGAGTATGTGACCAATATGAGAGGATTTGACTACAATAAGTTCAGCGGCAATAACGCTCTATTGTTCAATGCTGAACTTAGATTCCCTGTAATCAAATTTTTCAACAGTGGGCCAGTCGCTTCAAACTTTTTCCGAAACCTCCAACTGATTGGCTTCTATGACCTTGGTTCAGCCTGGACAGGCAACAGCCCCCTTGCCGACGAAAACAGCTTGAATACAGAAATAATCGAAGCAGGTAATTTCAAAGCCAGGATCAATAACTTTGGAAGCGCTTGGTTGGCAAGTTACGGAACCGGGGTCAGAACCGTGCTTCTAGGTTATTATCTAAAGTTCGATGTAGCCTGGCCTATAGAAGACTTTGAGATTGGATCTCCCAAATTTTACCTAACACTGGGATACGACTTTTAACTAGGGGGATTTCCCTTGGATTTAAGGAAGATTAATTTGTATATTCCTCCCAACCTTTATACAGTCTATGATCAAATCTATGACGGGCTATGGTACGGCTCAGCTCGAAAATGACTCACTTGGTATTTCTGTGGAAGTGAAATCATTGAACTCAAAATACCTGGATGCAGTAATCAAACTTCCAAAGGTATTTTTTGACAAGGAAATTGAGGTTAAAAAAGTTGCTTCTGAAAAACTGGAAAGAGGAAAAATAGTAGTAAACATCAACTACGAGCGCAAAGACTCAGAAGTAGCCAGGATTATAATTAATGAAAAGTTGTTGAAGTCCTATTATCATCAGATAAAAAAGATTGCAACAGATATTGAAGCACCTTCAGATGGGTTATTAAAATTGGTCATGGAATTTCCAGAAGTAATACGCACCGAAGAACCAAAGGATAAGTTGCAAGACGACTGGAATCGGGTGAAGGACGTAATTTTGGAAGCGATTATTAAATGTGAGGAGTTTCGGGTGGTTGAGGGTGCTACTCTGAAAAACAAGCTAGTGGTATATGTTGATAAAATTGAGACTTATCTTTCGAAAGTCGGGACCGAAGCAATCAAAAAGCGATTGCAAAAGCATATCATAGAGATTGAGGGCAACGAAAAGTTCGACCCCAACAGGTTCGAACAAGAGATGGTTTACTATATTGAAAAACTCGATATCAACGAGGAAAAAGTAAGACTAAAAGCACATCTCGATTATTTCCTGGAAATTTTGAGTGAAAGTGAGTCACAGGGGAAGAAGCTTTCTTTTCTAAGTCAGGAAATGGGCCGCGAGATCAATACTATCGGATCCAAAGCCAATGATGCAGAAATTCAAAAACTGGTGGTTGGGATGAAGGATGAGTTGGAAAAGATCAAGGAACAGCTACAAAATATCTTATAAAAAAGCCCTAACGGGGAGTGTTTTCTGCTAGTTCAGTTTGAATATGATTGGTAGCTGCATCCTTACTCTCACCGGACGGCCACGCTGCTTACCAGGCTTCCACTTTGGCGCCTGACTCAATACTCGGATTGCTTCCAGGTCACATCCAGCACCAATGCCTTTCAGTACTTTTACATCAGTTAATGCACCATCTTTACCTACCACGAATGTAACATATACCTTTCCTTCAATTCCCATTCTTCGAGCCTGTGCGGGGTATTTCATTTGCTTTCCGACATACGCATAAAAAGCCTTCATGCCTCCTAAAGGAGCGGGCTGATCTTCAACAAACTGAAAGATCTCATCAGCAGCTTCTTCTTCTGGAGCTTCTTCAAATACCACGTCTTCAATTACCGTTTCTTCAGTTACTTCAACATCGAGATTTACTTCGATTTCTTCTTCGATCTCCTCTTCATCCGGAACCTCAATAATTTCTGGCGGTGTCACCTGGGGTGGAGGTGGAGGAGGCTGTTCAGTAATAGGAATGTCCTGTAACTCTTCAAAATCCGCATCCAGTGCACCCAAATTTACTAAATCGTTGTCATCAAATGACTTCCATTCAAAAGCTGTTACGGTAAATAACAGACTGATCATCAGTCCAATACTCATATAGAAGCTGGACTTTCTAAAGAGATCCGAATCAGGATGTTTTTTAAGTTCCATAATTAAAAACTTTATATATAACGCAGAATATCCACCATTTCAAATATACTAAAGAAATCATCTATTGGCTAATATCTCTTTTAGTTTAACAGCACCAAGATAGATATAATTCCCGGCGATAGCTCCCATGGCATCTGAGATGAGATCCAGCCAACTAAAATCTCGGCCTGGAACCAATAATTGCACCATTTCCAGCAGCAGTCCGTATGTAGTTAATAAAACTATGATCGGGATCAATTGTCGGTGGTTCCATAGCCTGCCATTTGAATACCGCCTGAAGAGCAGTAGTAAACTGAGTATCATAAACATAAGAAAGTGAACCAACTTATCTGCTGAAATGCTCCAATCAGGAGGCTCAGGAATCTTGTGGGATGGGGCTACGGTAAGTGCCAAAATAACAAATGCCCACAAGACTGTTGGCCAGTAGTCTTTGATTTTCATCTGCTCTAAGCCCCCACTAACACTGCATAATCCGTGCTGCTGATTAGGCCAGAACGATCTTCATCATTAAGAATGATTCTAATTATCCAACCTTTCCCATATGGATCTTCGTTGACCCTTTCAGGGGTTCCCTCGAGTTCTTTATTAACTTCTAACACCGTACCGCTCAATGGCATGAACAGATCCGACACTGTTTTCACCGCTTCAACCGTTCCAAAGATCTCTCCACGATCAATTTTATGGCCTTGAGATTCTATTTCTATAAACACGATGTCTCCAAGTTCCTGCTGGGCGAAGTCAGTAATCCCCACCAATGCGGACTTCTCATCTTCATCGATCAAAACCCATTCATGATCCTGGGTGTATTTTAGATTATCCGGAATGTTCATGTACTTTGTTTTTTCAAAAATACATTCTTTTTGTAAATGCAAAAATATTATTGGGCCAAACTGAAACTGACTTGGGTACCGAATCTGGTAGTGGCACGTTTAAATGAATTAGTTACTTTAGGTTCATTTATGTTTCGTTCAAAATAGATTTGAACATTAAGCCGGTCGTTCACCACATAGTTGATAGTTGGACTTACCTGAAAGTTAAGATTACCGCTGGTAATGGTATTAGACTCTTCGATTTTACGCTGAACAGTTTCGCTTTCACCAATACTAAGGGCCAATCTAAAAGTGAGATCATTTTCAAGGGTGACTGTTTGCCCTCCAATTTTCCAGGGAATTTTGAAGCCTTGTTTGCGATAGCCTATATCTACTACAAAATCCTTTCTATTAAGCTCTGTCACTTGAGCATTGGAAAGTTGTAATGCAAGATTACGCTCCTGTCTATACTCGATACGAAAATCAAGTCTGCTTTTGGTACGCAAATTCACACCTATCAGGGGTGCGAATCGCTCGGTAATGACTACCTGATTGATCACATATAGAGGCACCCATTCCCCATTATTATTAAATACTGATGCCAATGGGTAATCTTCCACATTGTTGTCCAGAGTAATTAATTCTGGATCAAGGTATTGACCGGAGGCTGTAAACCCAATAACATCATAGGTAGAGGTATAACTGTGGGTCAGGTTTATCGAAGAGAAAATTTCTGACCATTTAGGGATCTTACTCAATCCCGCGTAGTCAACTCGCCAATTTGGCAGCGGCGTCCGAGGAAAGGGTGTCAGGTTAATTGTATTAGGATCCTTTCCGGCATAAGCAGCAAGAAAAGCAGGGATAAGCACATCTTGTGATTGTGATCCATAAGAACCGCCGGGGTTGGCATTTTCCGACTCCAGTCGTTGTTGGATAATACTAATGTTATTTTCGAAATCCTCAAAAACAGGGCTGGTATTGTCTGGCCTGCTCCCGCTAAATGCAGTTTTCAAAGTAAAATATGAAATACTATAGCTTCCGCTTCGGGTGGGGTTAAAGGAGGAAATGGTTACTCGATCATCGTCGAAACGGAATATCTCATTGTATATTGCCGATTTTAGCTTCCGCATGCTAACATCTATACGGAGGTCTCGCAGCGGTTCCACCCTTCCGGTAATGTTCAGGTCAATAGTACTGGATTGCCCAAATGGCTGGGTCAGGAACGGGCTGGGTGCTAACCATCCGTTCTCAATAACTTTGTCTTTGATGGAAAGGCTCTGACTACCAAGCACAAAGGGCCATCCCGGGGCGTTGAAGCCTTTATCCAAGCCAAACAAGAAGGCATCAGGCATAAACCCGGTGAGAATCGTACCCTCACGTTTGCTAAATGTTGCATTTACAGACCTCAAGGACATTAAAACCCGCAGGGCGGTTTTTACCAAGCCATTTTTCGATGTCTGCATAGTAGTATCGTTGGGATTGGGCCTGGTACGTCCACGGGATGGCTCATTGAGATCTTTAAGAAAAGTGATTTTATTATACAATTTTACAAGATCTACCCGGCTGGTAATGTTTCGGTCCCGGTTATTCTGAACGATATTACCTAAGGTATCTTTTTGATTCCCTTCATTTAAAGGGTTAAAGGCCCCCGAGGTCCAGGTATAGTTGATATTATAACCCAAGTCTGCATTAATCCAGTCGGTGAATGGGATCTTATCTAGTGGAAGCCGGTAGTTGAGGGCTATGGTCTGATCGAAATTCTTTAACCTTCCTAAATCCAGTAAATTGCTTCTTACCTGTTGTCGTTTTTCGCTGCTGTCAAGTTCACCTTCAGGCTCATCTACAATGGCCATAGCACGGGCTGAATAGTCAAGTGATAAGTTGCGTGACAGGTTCCATCTGAGGTTATAGATACGACTAAAAGTAAAACTCTTCTCAAAATAAGGTTCTATACCATCAATTGTTAGATTATTGTTTTCGTCCACACCCCATAACTGGGTTTTAATAAACCGACGGTCTACATCTGCCCTGAATGAAAAATTACTGGGTATTGGTGAAAAATTAATATCCTTAATCATCTGTAAATAGGGAGAACCGAAAGATTCAGAATCTTTAAGAGGTGAAATATTCCATTCCTTGGGGCTGAAATTATAAGACAGGGCACCTTTGTATGATTTATACTGATAGGTTTCCATTTGGAAACTGTGCCTTTGAATATCACTAAATGCGTAAGTGAACGAGAAGTTTTCTATATCATACACTCTGGATTTGGATTCCTGGTTGGTTTTTACTTTCCTGACGTTGGTAAAATTGAGACTTCTTCGGGTGGTCTGGTCCTGAGCGATTTTGCGGTAACGATCCCGTTCAGTCTCATCACTAATGGATGCAAGAGAGTTTTCCAGAGTTATATCCGGGTCCCTGGGATCAAATTGGGGGGTGATTGTAGATGTCTGGTAGCTGGCATACATAGGAATTTGAAGGCCGAACTTTTCCGGAAGGAATTTTTCCAGGTTTAAATTAGCAGAAACATCAAACTCTGTAATTTCTTCCCGGCTTCTATCGGAGATACGGTCCTGGATGCTGCCAAATCCGAAGGTGGAATGCCTTATAGAAGTGCTCAAATTTCCGAGATCTGCCAGTTTCATATTCAAGCTTGCATTGGCTGCCCAACCTGCTGTTTGGTCAAAATCACTTACCCGAAGCTCGTTGGCCCAGATGCAAACAGATTTTGGAGCGCCATCAGTGCTTTCAGGGTTTCTTATCCCGATCATCATGGCATAGACAGTGGACATATCCGGATTTCCCAAAACCCTGATTCCGTGGCGCCCAACAATTTGAGGCCCACCTTGTGGAAACGGCAAATTGATAGCCGCATTCAACCGGTTTCTAAGACTTTTTAATTGATACAACTCATTAATATCCAAATCAATTTCATTCTCCAATGGCCATATCGCACTGGGATCACTACTTCCATTCGGGGTCATCTTCAAGGGTATCTGAATCTCATAGTAGTTTTGGGTGAAATCCGTACCTATACGCAAAAACGCAGTGAGTTCATCATCCTGGGTATCTGCACTTTCAGCATGCAGGAACATCTTGATGCGCCCGTAATTAATCAAGTCAAAGTCCACGTTTTTGAACACCGCTTTGGCGTCACGGTCAGGTAGATCCACTACGCACAGTTCAATGGACTGTTCATTCAGGCGCCTTTCCAGTGTTGAGGTATTGTCACGGTCTCTTTGAAATCCTGGCGGGACCACGTACCCGGGGTTCTTTTCTACACTAACCACTGAGATTGTAAATCTGGGGTCCTGGTTGTCCCGGTCTTCAAAGAACCCTGTTTCTTCCAGACTCTCATTAAAACGTCGCCATTGGCTACCTACTAAATGAAAATCCGCCATACGGAGTACTACAGGCTTGGTAAAGCCCGTCATATACATTCTCATATATCGGATGGACTTAAAACCTTCAATACTACCTTGCTTTCGGTCCGGTTGTCTTACGGGTATACGAAACAAGTACCAGGCAACTTGATCTCCGTTAATGGTGTTAGTAACTTTGTCTTCAATATTTTGGTTTCCAACTACTAGTGCCGATGGATTCAGGTCTATAGAATACTCGTAGTATTCTTCGAGGTCGCTAATAGTATTATCAATGTTCAGGTCTTCATTCTCCGGAAAATTACTTCCGGAAGGGATAAAGGATTGACTGGCATCGGTTGCCACCGGGGAGTTGTTTTCCATATGGTTAAAATCCTGGTAACGTTCAACAATCTGTTGATTCTCAGCATCCTTAGCTGCGTTCAAAAAATAAGTAAAATCATCCCCGGAGATATCTGCTTCGATTTCCTGCCTAATCTGAGGAGGTAACAATGCCACCCTTTGTTTAAACTCCGTATATAGAGTATCATTAAATTCCGTTTCACTATTGACTCCGTCCAACCCGATGTCCTGATTATCTCTGGAACTGGTAGTATTATCAAAAGCATTGGTCAAGAACTGCAAGGTAGTGGTTCGACCCCAGGTACTAGTATTGGTATTGCCATCAGTAACTATCCCATCAGCAGGCATCCCGTTTTCAAATCCGTGACTATCATCGGGAATAACATCTTCAGATACACTGCCTAGATTCAGGATTAATTTTCCGTTTAGATCTGTGTTGTTTACAGGGTTGTCCCCAACCAACACCCTTCCATTGGGTCCTGCAATAAAGGGGTCCATCAACCAAAACTCTACGAACTCAATGTTGGTTTTATCAAAATCCACATCGGATGTGATGGCCCGGGTTAGGCCTCCCCAGTTGTCCTCTGGGTCAGGTAAACTTCCATCATTAAGAATGCCAGGGTTATAGTTGTAGGGTCCCCGTTCAGTAGGGAAGTAGGCAATGTCAAAAATGGGTAGATTAATATTTACTTGTTGGCGGTCCTGTTCTGCAAAGATTTCCTGTGGGATGACTGATCTGGAGTAGTGATTGTCAGTATCAATATTTTCAGGTGTATTGCTGTCGTTGCTGCGATAAAACACGTTATCTACTATATACCAGGCCACCTCGCCCCGTTTATATCCAGCGGTAAGGTTATTGGCACTGGGCATTCCAAATCTACCATCATCGGTGGCCGGTGTACTGGCCAGCTTCCAGCTGATCATGCTTCCAAGATTAAATGGTGTCACAGCAGCTTCAAAATCGTCAAGATAGGCCAGCCCTTCCCCTCCGTTCCGGTTAGAAGTCCCAGGAAGCAACTGGGCAAACTCTGCATTGAAAACCACGTTGGATGGCTCTTTAGTACTAATTAAAGGCAAGGCATCCACCAATTCTGTTAAAAACCGGGATTCTTTTCTATAATTAAAGTCCAATCCCCATTTAACGTTGCGAACTGGTTCATTTCCTACGCTTATCCTGGTGATCAATGGACGTTCATTAAGGTACAATAATGTTGCGCCAAGATTTACATCTTCATTAAACCGGTAATCCAGACGGGTACCCATAAGACTTCTGGTTTGAAAGTTGAACAAGTCTGCCTTTTCATAGCTAATATTGATCTGTTTTCCGGATATCATAATTCCTTCATCGATTATGATTACCTTCCCCAGATTGTAGTCCACCCGGTAATGCACCCCTTCAGTAAGTATGGTATTTCCCGCAGTTACGGTAACTGAATTTTCTGCAATATTGATCCCAGGCAACACTATCTCATTGGATGACCCTGCCTGCAGTTGCCCTTTAATGAAAAATTTATTTAAAAGTACGTTTTGTTGAGCATCGTTTTTGGTGCCCGAATACAGTTCATTAAACACAAACCGGTCCTTAAGTTCTTGCTCGTTGTCAGCGAAGAATTTATCAAGGTCACTGCCAAAGGGCTCCAGCACAGGAAAAATAATGTTACCCACATCGGTGTTTATAGTAAGCCCATCGACAAAGTCAAAATTCCCATCAGGCTGCGGATCGAGGTTAGAATTCAACTGGTCAAGACCGAACAACTCCACTAATGGAATATTCTTGGTGTTTACTCCCTCATGTAAACTTGGGTTGTCTTGTCCGGTAATATCATCCCTATAGATAATTCGTAACTGAAATGCTTCCTGAGTTACCTGATTGGCATTTAGGCTATAAATATTTTTCATCATTAAGTCCCAGGTATTGGCAGTGGTATTGATTTTACCCGGCCTAAGCAGCTTCAAAAATATTACCTGGTCTTCAGGCCGATTGGCATAATCGTCTGTTAGTTCTCCCACTTTGAAATTCTCTCCATTGATATTGTATTCATAGGCCACTGCCAATACTTCATCATTTTGAAGTTTTCTGAAAAGATTGATGTACCCGAGCTGTTTGCTAATGGTGTATTCCCGATCATTGAGTTTACGAGCTCCTCTTATCACCTCAAAGTCCGAAGATTTATTCAGACCAAGCGCAGTCAGTTCATCACTAACCTTACTGACATCTCTGAATATCGGATCCGATACCACATCCAAAAGGTTGTTGGCATCGTTGGCATTAGGGGAATTCGGGTCATTGCTGGTAAAGATATCCGTTCTTTCGATGACCTCGCCTTCGCCAAGGTCCATGTAGGCGGCGAAATTCCGGAGGGTTTCTGTATCATTATTCCTATTCAAAACATATACTTCGACCCGGGTGATATTTACCCGGGAAATAATCTGTGGCAATGAGGTCAACCAGGGATTATAGTTGTCTCTGAAGAAATGCCCCAGAAAGAAATGTCGGTTTTCGTCGTAATCTGCGGAGGAAATCTCAAATTCTCTAGCTTGCGATCCCCCTTCAATGGTGATGGCATCAGTACTTCCTCTTTGGGTGGAAAACACCCCTGTTACAAACAGTTTGCCAAACTGAAGCTCTGTTTTAACTCCAAATAGATTCTGAGAACCTCTGATCAAACTATTGCTAATGCCCATACTGACGTTACCAATTTCGATTTTTTTGATGATGTCCTCTTCAAATCCGGTGTACTCTACCCGAAGGTCATTTTCAAAATCGAAGGAGGTGTTATTGTCGAAATTTGCGGTTACTCTCAGTTTCTCACCGATCCTGCCAATTACGTTCATACCGATCCTTTGTTCAAAATCGAAGGTGCCCTGTTTTTGGCGCCGTATGGGAATTGAAGGGTTAAAGATCCGTTCTGACCTAAACCCAAAATCAAGTGTCACTGAACCATTGGGCTGAATGTCTACAAAACTGCCGCCAAAAATTCGATCAAAAACCGGGCTGATAGGGATTTTGGGTATCAACCGTTTACCGCTGATGGCGCTTTCCCCGTCTAATTCGGCGGCCTTGGTCTTCCAATAATCACGGATCATATTGCGCTCGACCAGACGCGAATATTCCTCAAATGTCATTATGGTAGGTGGCCTGTAATCCAACCCATTCATCCGTTCATATATGCTGTAGTTCATTCCGGTATCAACCTCAACCTCTACATTTAAGTCAAAAGGGTCTTTGTTGATTAAGGGGGACTGATCACCCAGGTCGGAAAAAGGGTCACCCAAACGGTCGCGTGGATTATAAGTTGGTTGTCGGCTGCGTTGATAGCTCTTGGGTTTGGTATCAGAAGGGATAGTATCAGTGACCTGTTGGAAAAGGAACGAAGAATTGCTGGCACCCTGTGATTTATGGGATGCACATTCCATTAATAGGAGTATCAGGATCCCTGATAAGGTATACTTGTAGATATTGAAATGCAATGCTTTTAGGATGATTTAAGAACCCGCTTAATTAGCTCTTCAACAGTTAAATCCTTGTTGGCATTTTTCAGGTTGTTAATAATGGCTTTTCCGGCCACATTTTTGTTAATCCCCAGGGTGACTAAGGCGGATAACGCTTCTTCTTGAAGGCTATTGTGCAAAACAAGGTTATTTTGCCCGGATTGGACCACTAAATTTTCTTTTAGCAGCTTGTCTTTAAGCTCTAAAATGATCCGTTGTGCCGTTTTGGCACCTACACCCTTAACACTTTGAATTATCGGTGCATTCTCAGTCAAAATCGCTTGTTGAATTTCCTCAGGCGACAAAGAGGACAAAATCATCACCCCGGTAGCAGGGCCCACTCCGGAAATAGAAATAAGAGCCATGAACAGGTTTTTCTCCGATTGATCGACAAACCCATAAAGAGTATAGGCATCTTCTTTTATGTGGGAATAAGTAAACAACTTCACCTTACTCATACTTTTAATAGCTGAGTAGGTGCCAAGTGTTATTTTCAATTCATACCCTATACCCCCAACATCGATCACCACAAAAGCAGGCTCACGAACCACCAGGGAGCCTTCAATATATGCAAACATTACCTGCTATTCGTTGCCTCCAAAGGTAATACAATTTGCCTTTTAAGCAGTGCCCTTGGACTTGTTAATTTGAGCTTCCACCACCGCGATTGCTACCATATTTACAATCTCTCTAACTGAACTACCCAGCTGCAAGACATGGACCGGTTTGTTCATTCCCATAAGAATTGGGCCTATGGCTTCGGCACCCCCTATCTCCATGAGTAACTTGTAGGCAATATTGCCAGAGTCCAGATCAGGAAAGATTAAGGTATTGGCCCCTTTTTCGGCAATTTCACTGAAAGGATAGTTGGTCTGCAGAATTTCAATATTCAGGGCCACGTTGGCCTGTATGTCCCCATCAATGATCAGGTCAGGATACTTCTCTTTTGCTAAAGCGGTAGCTCGGGCAGCTTTTACCGGTACTGCTCCCTTACTGGATCCAAAATTAGAGTAGGATAGAACAGCCATTCTAGGTTCGATGTCAAAAAATTTCACCGCGTTGGCGGTCAATCTTATAATCTCTACCAGATCTTCGGCACTGGGATTTACATTAACCGTGGTGTCAGCAAAGAAATAGGAGTCTTTTTTGTTTGATATAATGTACATGCCAGCCACCTTATTGACTTCAGGCTTAGTGCCAATTACCTGTAAGGCTGGGATAATGGTTTTGGGATAGTCTTTGGTGAGCCCTGAAATAAATGCATCTGCTCTTCCTTGTTCAACCATCATAGCACCAAAGTAATTCCGTTCACGCATGAGTTTTTTGCCTTCGTAAAAAGTCAAACCTTTACGCTTTCTTTTCTCATACAGCACTTTTCCGAACTCCTCAGTTAGTTCTTCTTCTTCAGAAGTATCAATGATCTGACAGTTACCTATATCCAGATTGTATGTTTCGGTCAGTTCTTTGATATGTCCCTTGTTGCCAAGCAATACCGGCTTGGCAATACCTTCTTCCATGATGATTTCAGCGGCTTTTAGGATCTTGTAATTGTCTGCTTCGGCGAAAACAACTTTTCTGGGATCCTTTTTGGCTCTGCTAATCATATAACTGGCCAATTTATGATGGATGCCAATGCGTTTTTGAAGGTCCTGATGGTACAGATCCCAGTCACTGATTTCCAATCCGCTGACACCGCTGTCTATAGCAGCTTTGGCCACTGCAGGAGAAATAGTGGTAATAAGTCTGGGATCAAGGGGTTTTGGTATTAAATAGTCCCTGCCAAAGACCAGTGATTTCTTGCCATACGCTTTACCTACAAGATCCGGCACTGGTTCTTTTGCAAGGGCAGTTAGAGCATATACTGCAGCCAGTTTCATTTCTTCATTAATCGCAGTGGCCCGGACATCTAACGCGCCTCTGAATATGTAAGGAAAGCCCAGTACATTATTTACCTGATTCGGATGGTCAGATCTTCCTGTTGCCATAATTATGTCTTTGCGGGCAGCCAGAGCTTCTTCGTAGGGAATTTCCGGATCAGGGTTAGCCAAAGCAAAGACAATTGGGTTGGCAGACATGCTTTTGAGCGCTTCTCCCTTCAGTATATTTCCCTTGGATAACCCCAAAAACATATCGGCACCTACCAACGCTTCTTCCAATGTGGCTACTTTCCTGTCAGTGGCAAAGGGTCCCTTTATCGAATCTAAATTGGGACGGTTCTTATGGATAAC